>CAYUIY010000024.1:0-24534 GCA_964444915.1 uncultured Dysgonomonadaceae bacterium | reverse complement strand
CGGAATTTCTCCACAACGATTCAAATTTTGTGGCGGCAAATTCATAATCGCTTCGATTTTTAAGTTCGACATTAAACTCCAGATTGTCCGAAAGTCCGCTTTGCGTGAAATTACTTGAGCCGGTTATGACGCGCCCGACATCGCGATCGCCTTCTTTAAACGTCATGATATAGAGCTTGGCGTGAATGTTTCGCGAGGGATAAGCACGGATTTCGAGTTTACCGCTTTTCAGCCAACTTATAAATCGTTCAATGCCTTCTTCTACCCGAAGATTGTCATCAGAGTGTTCCATCTCGGCTGCGACCTCTCTTTCAAACTGTTCTTTTACTTCGGCGTGGGAAAAATGCTGTTTCGTTTTCGCACTTTCTTTTGAACGTCCGATCAAATCCACAACATCTTGTCCGGTTCCTATGCCGATTAAGATTCTTATTTTTTCTGTAGCTTCAAGGGCCGGATAAAGGGCATGAAAACCGCTTGTATAAAAGTAACCCACGAGGACATCAAAATATTGCGAATCTTTGATCAATTGATTAAATCGATCACAAAGGGTCCGGTTTTCTTCATTGGTTATAAAAGTTAAATCGGAAGACATTGTTTTTTGCTTATCGTGTATCTTGTCTATGTTTTAAGTTTAGTGACATAAAGATAAGGACTTTTTTTAATTTACACATAGACGAATAAAAATTATGTTCACATAAATTTAACCCTATTTATTGTTAAATGTAAAGTTTCACCAAGTTGTTGATGTTTTTTCTCATTGTTTCGTTTCGATATGCTTCGCTTCCAATGAGAAAAAGAGCATCCGAATGAAAACTTGATTGATTTTGGGGAAAAATAAAAATTAAAAATAATGTATTTTCTAATGGTATTTTATCAAAGGTTACACCTATAAATAGCCTTAAATCATTTATAGCAAATAGTTTAAACGGGTGTAACCTGTAATTTGTAACTAAATATATTTCATTGATTATTTTGATAGTTGTTGCAGGTTATACCCTGAAATGGGCTTAACCCGTTTACAGAAAAGGAAAGAGCGCAACTATAACTATAACCGTATAACTTTATGTTATTTTTTCCGATGAAACAAAGAGAGTGGGAAATTGTTATATTTTTAAAGCGATAAAAAGAAATGGGATCCATGAAAAAATGCCCTTATCTTTCCCTATAATGTGCGTAAAACCATGCGTATTTTTTGCAACTAATTGATATTTAAGGTTTATTGCGGAGAGAGAGGGATTCGAACCCCCGGAACCTCTCGGTTCAACGGTTTTCAAGACCGCCGCAATCGACCGCTCTGCCATCTCTCCTTAAAACGTGTGCAAAGGTACAATTATTTTTGAAATGTAAAAATTTTCCTTGTCGGAATCAATTTCTGTAAAGTCAACCGGCAAGGGCAAAACTATATGAATTACTTGAAGAACTTTTCTTTTGGTTAAAGCGTGGATTCAATTCGCTAATTCAATACGATTATTCATAGCTAAAAAACGGCCGATTTTCTATGTATAATTTTTTTGGATAAAATTAGATGGTGTTTTCGAGGAAATTAACAAAGAATGCCGTATTAATGAGCTGAATGCGTGAAAACGCAAAATTAATTCGTACCTTTGTATAAATAGAATTTTATGCGATTTACAGATTTTCCATTTTGTGACTCTTTGTTAAAGGGTCTGGAATCAATGAATTTTACTGAAACCACTCCTGTTCAGGAGCAAGCAATCCCCGTTATTTTGGAAAAGCGCGATACCATTGTTTGTGCGCAAACGGGAACAGGAAAGACCGCTGCTTACCTTCTTCCGTTGATTAGTAATCTCCAGACGGAACCGCATCATGAAAGTAAAATAAATGCCATTATTATGGCGCCTACGCGCGAATTAGCTCAACAAATTGACCAGCAACTCGAGGGCTTTGCGTATTTTACCCCCTTTTCGTCCATTGCAGTATACGGCGGAAGTGATGGTGATGCATGGGATGCTCAGAAAAAAGGTTTGTTGAGCGGTGCCGACGTTGTTATTGCTACTCCCGGCAGATTGCTTTCACATATTAATTTGTACAACATCGACTTTTCCGGGGTAAAATACTTTGTTCTTGACGAGGCCGATCGTATGCTCGATATGGGTTTTTATGACGACATCATGAAAATAGAAAAATTGTTGCCTAAAAATCGTCAAACAGTGATGTTTTCAGCAACCATGCCTCCGAAAATACGCCAATTGGCCAAAACTATTCTTCGCAATCCTGTTGAAATATCCATTGCTATTGCGCGACCTCCCGAAACCATTGTTCAATCGGCGTATATCTGTTATGAGCCACAGAAGGTGGAACTTCTTAAACATATTTTTGAAAGTAAAAAGCCCAATAAGGCCATTCTGTTTGCCGGAACAAAAGTGAAAGTGAAGGAAATTGCAAAAACGCTGAGAAAAATAGGATTGTCGGTGGGAGAAATGCATTCCGATCTGGATCAATCGCAACGCGATCAAACAATGCGTGAATTTCGTAGCGAGCGGATAGATATTTTGGTGGCAACCGATATTGTTGCGCGTGGCATCGATATTGACGATATTTCGTTGATTATTAATTTTGATGTGCCTCGTGATGTAGAAGACTATGTGCATCGCATCGGACGTACAGCTAGAGCGGGCGATTCGGGCACGGCCATCACGCTGGTTTCTCCGCAGGAACAACACCGATTTTTACGAATCGAGAGGTTTCTTCAGAAAGATATTTATAAAATTCCTGTTCCGGATGAAGTTGGCGCCGCACCTGAATATCGTCCACAAAAAGAGCAGAAGTCGAAAAAATTACCGCGTTCGAAGAAAAAAAAACGATCAAACAACGTTTCTCATCGAGAACGAACTTTCGTTTCAAAAAAAGAGAATAGAAGAATAAAGGAGAATAATGTCTCTGCCACCAAAAAAAGAACTCCTCATCGTAAATCAAAAAGCCGGTCTGAAAAAGATCAAACCGGCCGTTAAACCAAAGTGTTTTTACTTTTAATTTTCGTTTATTTCTGCTTTATTTTCCTGCCGAATAATTTCCATACCTCTCAAAATGGCTTCTTTATTCATAGGTAACAAATTGTGATATCTTTCCGGCAGCGATTTTTTTAGTCCTTCCATCACATTTTCGAGCTGTGCCACAGGTGCGACTTTCAATAATCCCCCCAACACAATCATGTTGAATACTTTGTCGTTATTCATTTTTACCGCCTCATCCATCGCATCAATTTTGTAAACGTTGATGTCTTTCCGTTTGGGAGGGTTATGGATGCCGTATCCGTCATAAATAATAGAGCCCCCGGGTTTTACCTTCTCTTCGAACTTCTCCAGTGAAGGTTGATTCAATACCACGGCTATATCGTATTTGTCCACGATAGGCGAACTGATGGGTTTATCGCTCAAAATAACGGTAACATTAGCCGTACCGCCTCGTTGTTCGGGACCGTAAGAGGGGAACCACGATACTTCCTTGCCTTCCATTATTCCCGAATAAGCAAGAATTTTACCCATCGATAATACGCCTTGTCCTCCAAATCCTGAAATTACTATTTCGTGTGTCATTTTTTCCGATTATGTGTTAAATATTTTTCAAGTCGCCTAGGGGATACATGGGAAACATATTTTCAACCATCCAATTATTGGCTTCCACCGGCGTCATTTTCCAACCGGCATTGCAGGTTGAAACGATTTCCACAATCGATGTACCTTTCCCCCCCATTGCATTTTCGAAAGCATGTTTAATCGCCTTTTTTGCTTTTTTTACGGCTGCCGCTGTGTGCACGCTATGTCGTGTGGCAAAACACACACCATTTAATTGAACCAACATATCGAGTATTTTTATCGGATTACCTGTCATGCGCACATCCCGACCCCGCGGTGTGGTAGAGGTTTTCATGTTTGGAAGTGTAGTGGGAGCCATTTGACCACCCGTCATGCCATAAATAGCATTATTAATGAAGACAATCGCAATATTCTCACCTCGATTGCACGCGTGAATGGTCTCGGCAGTTCCAATGGCTGCCAAATCGCCATCGCCTTGATAAGTAAAAACCATTTTGTCGGGATTCAGCCTTTTGATGGCTGTAGCTACTGCCGGAGCCCTTCCGTGGGCTGCTTCTACCCAGTCGATGTCGATATAATTATAAGCAAATACGGCACATCCTACGGGTGCAATGCCGATGGTTTTTTCTTCCAACCCAAGCTCCTCAATTACTTCGGCAATTATTTTGTGTACTACCCCGTGTGAACAACCCGGACAATAATGCATATAATTATCGTTCATCAATTTAGGTTTCTTGTACACAATGTTTTCGGGGTTCACTATATTGTTTTCATTCATATTTTTATTGTTTTGAGAATCGATAGACAAGATAAAGAGCCATTGCGGTTCCGCCGGCATACCACGTATATTTCATATTTTTGTCTGTCGCGTAATAAATGATGATGGTAGCCACAACTGCTATCATGAACGCAATCAAGATTATTTTACGTATTTTGGGGTCCACAATTTTGAATGTTTTTATTCGATTACTTTTTCTTTAAATGCTCCTAATACAGCGTCGGGGGTGGGAACAATTCCTCCCAGCCGACCATAATGTTCCACTTTTACTTTTCCGTTTACAGCCAAGCGAACATCTTCAACCATTTGACCGGCATTCAATTCAACAACGAGCATTCCTTTTACTTTGTCGGCGTATTGCCCAATAATTTCGCTTGGGAAAGGCCATAAGGTAATGGGACGCAGCAGCCCCACTTTGATTCCTTCTTCACGAGCCATTTCTATTGTCTTCAAGCAAATACGTGCAGCTGATCCAAAAGCCACAAACAAATATTCGGCATCTTCGCATTGAATTTTTTCGTAACGCACCTCGTTTTTCTCGATTTCTCTGTATTTTGCTTGAAATCGTTCATTATTTTTTTCCATGATTACCGGATCCAGTTCGAGCGACGTGTGGATATTGGGCTTTCTGTCGGGTGTTTTTCCGAGTGCAGCCCAGGGGCATTGCTCACGAATTTCCTGTTCTGTCCGCCGAGGTCTAAATTCCGGCAGCTTCACCTTTTCCATCATCTGACCGATGGCTCCGTCGGTTAGAATCATTGCCGGATTGCGGTATTTAAATGCGAGTTTGAAGCCCAGCTCCACAAAATCGGCCATTTCCTGTACCGAATTGGGAGCCAGCGTTATCAATCGATAATCGCCGTGCCCGCCGCCTTTTACGGTTTGGAAATAATCGGATTGTGAAGGCTGAATGGTTCCTAACCCCGGCCCTCCGCGCTGTACATTCACAATTAACGCCGGTAATTCGGTACCGGCAAGGTAAGAAATTCCCTCCTGTTTAAGGCTGATGCCGGGGCTCGATGATGTGGTCATTACTGCTTTTCCACTTGCTGCTCCTCCATATACCATATTTATAGCGGCCACTTCGCTTTCGGCTTGCAATACTATCATTCCTGTGGTTTCCCAGGGAGCGGCTTCCATCAATGTTTCTATAATTTCGGATTGAGGCGTGATTGGATAACCAAAATAGCCATCCACCCCGTAGCGAATTGCAGCATGAGCGATAGCCTCATTTCCTTTCATTAATGATATCTCTTCTGACATAAATCTGATCTTAGCTTTTATCGTTCAACGATATGATTTTTATATTGTCAATAAATGTATCAAGATTGCCCGTGTGGTTCACTAAGCAAATTTTTTGCGATATACCGTCAGACAAGCGTCAGGACAAATATATCCACAATTGGCGCAACCGGTACAATTATCGGGATTTTTCAAATAAACATAATGGTATCCTTTATTATTCACTTCACGAGGTTGAAGTTCCAATACATCTTCCGGGCATGCTGCAACACAAAGGTCGCAACCCTTGCATCGCTCAATGTCAACCTCTACATAACCTTTTATTTTTGCCATCAATCCTGAATTTTTTTAATTCGTCTGCAAATATAGTTATTTGTTTGTTGCGATTTTTCTTTTAGTGTTACTTTTCAAGTATAGTTACCATCCGAATGCTTCTCCGTTCAGCCATTTACCCTGAACTTTCAGTACTTGTTCAATAACATCGCGTACCACTCCTTCTCCTCCCTTTTCTTTCGATATATATTTAGCAATCTGTTTTATTTCGGGAGCAGCATCTGCAGGTGCAACCGGCAATCCCACTTGCTGCATGACTTCATAATCGGGAATATCGTCTCCAATATAAATAATTTCTTCGGGCAGGTATCCTGTTTTTTCGAGATAATCCC
Organism: uncultured Dysgonomonadaceae bacterium; assembly: GCA_964444915.1. Classification (GTDB taxonomy): domain Bacteria; phylum Bacteroidota; class Bacteroidia; order Bacteroidales; family Dysgonomonadaceae; genus Anaerorudis. The sequence continues at coordinate 18,292 of CAYUIY010000024.1, read as the reverse complement.
TAAAATCGACCATTTTTATTTTCGATTTCAGATAAATATGTTTTACGCCAAGAGCTTCGTACCGAACTTTGACGGAGGAAGAGTTTCCACCGGTAATAATAGCAATTTCGAGGCCGTTTTTTATTGCCATATTTATGGCATACCCATCGCGCACATTGGTAGTTCGTTGAGGATCACCATCAGGTGAAAGAGTGATGGTTTGTCGCGAAAGCACCCCATCAACGTCAAAAATCAATGTCTTTATTTTATTAAGATCGTAGTTTATCATTTTTGTTCAGCATATTTATGTATACTTTCACTCAAAAGACGGTAGATGTGTTTCTTTTCTTCGTCTTCAAGCAGATCGAGATGTTTTTCCATCACACGTTTATCGAAACGCACGGCAGGACCCGTTTGAGCATCCTGTGGCGGCATTTCCTTTATTTTTGCCGCTGTTTCTTCAATGAGCGGTTTCAGAACATCATAGGGAATATCTTCTTTTTCAAGAATATCAGCTGCAAGTGTGTACATATGGTTTACAAAATTGCACGCAAATACTGCCGAAAGATGCAGGTATTGACGTTTTTCACCATCCATATAATACACTTTCGGTGAAAGAGCCGTTGCCAACGATTCTATCATTTCACGGGTTTCGTTGTTGTTCGCTTCAATGAATAGGGGAATATCGGCAAAATTAACGGGACGTCTTTTGCTGAACGTCTGCAACGGATAAATCACTCCGTAATTAGCGACATAGGGAGCAAAAATATTCATGGGCACACTCCCTGCTGTATGTATCCATATACCTTTCGTTTTAGGCATTTGATGCAGAATTTCAGGCAAAGCATCGTCTTTTACCGAAAAAATATATACGTTGGCATCTGTACAGATTTTTGCCGGATTATCTGTAAATTCCGCATGAATTTCGTTGGCAAGTATTCGCGCATGTTCAATGGTTCTGCTATAAACCTGCAGCACTTTGTAGTCTGTTTTCACGAAAGCTTTTGCTATGTGTGTAGCTACATTTCCTGCGCCGATAAAAACAATGTTAGAAATCATAATGGATTTATTCTTTCGGTTTGAAAACCTCGATATGTACTTTTTCCCATAATAAATTATCTACATCATGGGGCGGTCGTTCCTTTTCTTTTTTCCCGAAAGCTATGATGCATAAGGGCTCCAGAGGAAAAGGAACATTTAGCAATTCATTGATATATTCGCCTGAAGTGATGGTTTCCGAATAATTTCTGTTGCGCACCTGCACCCAACAGCTTCCTATGTTCAGGTCTTCTGCCTGCAACTGCATGGTAATACCTGCAATAGCACCATCTTCTATCCACACATCACTTATCAGGGGATTACCGATAATCACAACAGCAAGAGACGCATGAGCAACAAATCGAGCAGATGTTGGTTTACAATGCGAAAGTTTTTCCAGCATCTCTTTATTTTCTACAACAACAAATTCCCATGAATGATTGTTTTTTGATGTCGGTGACAATAATGCAGCCTGCAGTATCAATTGCGTTTCTTCCGGCGTTAATGGTTCGTCGGTAAATTTACGCACGCTTCTTCTTTTGATAAGTAAGTCGGTGAAATAACTCATTTGAAAGTATTTTTAATTTATTCGGTTCATTGAAACTTCTTTAATTCCATATCGCCTAAAGCTTTGGCTTTAGCAACCGATTGGGGGTTAGAAGCATCGATATCGTATTCCGATTTGTCGGGCATGATTAGTTCAATTCCTATGGGAACGATATTCGGATTTTTTATTTTATCCTTGTTTTTGTAATAGATATACACCCAAAATTCGCGGTTACCGAATTTTTCGAGAGCAATCAATCGCAATGTTTTATCCGGAGCCAATTGTATTTTTTCGGGTTCCTTTGGCAATGGGTTGGGTGTTTGTGACGAGTCGGTCGAAACGGCTAAATCCGGTTCAGGAGTTTCGTTTGTTATAGTTTTTACAGTTACTTTTTCTGTATTAATTTTTAGTGCTTGCGCTTTTCTTTGCGTTGACATGAAAAAAAAAATCAACGCAACAACAACTGCGGCTGCGCCTAAAACGGGCATCCAACGGGCAATCGGTTTTTTCTTTGTCTTTTGTTTAGTTTTTATGTTGGGGACGAATGCTTTGTTACGGTCGATTTTTATCAAAATCTCTTCCGCTGTAACCTTCTCTTCTTTTTCTTCGACAACTGTTAGCTCTTCAAATGAAACGCCTTCGTTGAGCAATATCTTTTCAAAATACAAAAAAGGCTTGTTTGTCGAATTCTTTAATGTCTCTGCAGGTGAAAAACGAAGTTTAAAGTACAACGTGTTGTCGTTTTCTTCCTTTGCTGCTTTTGCATCATCTTCATCGGATATCTTTGTAAGCGTAAATGTGCCCAAATTCTTTATTTCCAAGAGATTTTCTTTCGATAATATTTCAGGAATAGCAGTAAAGAACTTCTTCAGAAATGCTTCGGCTTGCTGACGGGAAATATCAGCTCGTTCGGTCAACAGAAGAGTTAACTGTTGCAAATTTATTTCTTCTTTCATACTGCCTTCTCTTTGATTTTGTCAATAAATGATGAATTAGGTTTAAAAACTACTGTAATTTCGGGAGGTGCCAGAAATCGTTGTTGATTTTTTTGTTCCACAAAAATATATTCCGGTTTTTTTTTGGTGTCGAGAATACCAAAATCCTCAATGGAAATACAAGCACCTTCGACTAATTTTTCGTTTATGATATTCACTGTCGTTGTCAATAATTCCAACGTTTTAGACGGCTCCAAGTTGAGTTGTTGCGACAATGCATTAACAAAATCTTCATTGGTCATTTTATTTTATTTTTGCTATTAAATCAAATGGGAGAGCAGAAGTGATATTTACATCGTAAAACGCTCCAATTTTCAGCGGTTTTGTTTTTTCTATGAGCACTTCTTCATCCACTTCGGGGGAGTCGTATTCCGTACGCCCAATAAAATAATCGGGTTCTTCGCGGTCAATAATCACTTTTAGGGTTTTCCCAACTTTTGATTCGTTGATCGACAGCGAGATTTCTTCCTGCAAGCTCATCAACACGTTCATGCGTTTTTGTTTTATTTCGTCAGGAATTGTATTGGCATAATGTTTATCGGCATAGGTCCCATCTTCATGCGAATAAGGGAAAGCACCGAGTCGTTCAAAACGAGTTTGTTCAACAAATTCCAACAACTCGTCAAAATCTTCCTCTGTTTCTCCTGGGTGACCCACCATCATGGTCGTTCGCAGGTGAATTCCCGGCACTTCTTCTCGGATACGATGAATAAGCTCAAGTGTTTCTTGTTTAGTAATATTTCGTCGCATCATTTTCAGCATGCGGTTGCTGATATGTTGGAGAGCGATATCCAGGTAATCACATATATTTTCGTGTTCACGCATCACCCGTAGCAAATCCATCGGGAAATGTGCAGGATAGGCATAATGCAAACGTATCCATTCCACCCCCTCAATATCGGCTATCCGCTCAATCAGCTCCGGTAGCATCATTTTTTTATAGCGATCGATACCGTAAGAGGTAAGATCCTGCGCAATCACTTGAAATTCTTTTACGCCTTTGTTCACCAGAATGCGCACCTCTTCTTCAATTTCTTCCATCGGGCGCGATCTGTGTTTTCCGGTAATCAGCGGAATAGAACAATAGGCACATGTACGGTCGCATCCTTCCGATATTTTCAGGTAAGCATAGTGGTTTGGTGTAGAAAGTGTTCGGTATAATCGCAGATCGTTGCGGTACGATTTGCCGAGATCGGCGATTAATTTTTTCCAGTCAAATTTTCCGTAAAAACAATCCACTTCCGGAATCTCTTCTTTCAATTCCTGTCGATAACGTTCCGAAAGGCAACCCATCACGAAAAGTTTTTTCAGCTTTTTGCGTTTCTTTGCTTCGGCAAAGAAGAGAATGGTATTTATGGACTCTTCTTTGGCATCGCCGATAAACCCGCAGGTATTAATTACAACAATTTCGCCTTCCGGAGTTTGCGGATCGTGCTCGACTCTATATCCGTTGGCCGTGAGTTGCCGCATAAGTAATTCTGAATCCACCAGATTTTTCGAACAGCCTAGTGTAACGATATCGATTTTGTTTTTAATCATATCCTGATTTACTCTCCGAACAATGAATCAACAAATTCTTTTCGATTGAAAACTTGCAAATCTTCTATGCCTTCTCCCAACCCGATGTATTTTACCGGTATTTTAAATTGGTCAGATATTCCTATTACCACACCCCCTTTGGCTGTCCCGTCGAGTTTGGTGATAGCCAAAGCCGTTACATCGGTAGCAGCTGTAAACTGTTTGGCCTGTTCAAAAGCATTTTGTCCGGTAGAACCATCGAGCACCAACAACACTTCGTGCGGGGCGCCCGGTACAATTTTGCCCATCACGTTTTTTATTTTGGTGAGCTCGTTCATCAAATTAGTTTTGGTATGAAGTCGTCCTGCAGTATCAATAATAACCACATCGGCATTATTTGCTTTGGCAGAGCTGATGGTATCGAATGCCACAGAGGCGGGGTCTGCACCCATTTTTTGTTTTATCACAGGCACACCCACACGTTCCCCCCAAATGGTAAGCTGTTCAACAGCAGCTGCCCTGAATGTATCAGCAGCACCCAGAAAAACCGATAACCCATTTTCTTTGAACCGGTAAGCTAGTTTGCCGATGGTGGTTGTTTTTCCCACGCCGTTTACTCCCACCACCATAATCACATACGGTTTTTTATCTTCTGAAACTGTAAATTCGTCTACATCGTTTGAATTGTTTTCGGTAAGTAAGCCGGCAATTTCTTCGTGAAGAATGCGTGTGAGTTCATCTGTATTGACATATTTATCGCGTGCAACGCGTTTTTCGATGCGATCAATAATTTTAAGCGTCGTATCTACACCAACGTCAGAGGTTATAAGTATTTCTTCTAAATTATCGAGTACTTCGTCATCAACTTTTGATTTTCCTACGATTGCACGATTGAGTTTCGAAAAAAAACTTTCTTTGGTTTTTTCGAGTCCTTTATCAAGTGTTTCTTTTTTTCCTTTTGAAAATATATCTAATAAGCCCATTTTATCATTAGTTAAACTAGATACAAAGCTACAAAATAGTCAATAAAAAACTTCCCCACATGTCTATGCAGGGAAGTTTTTATATATTTTTAACGAATTTATTTTGAAAGGTAATCTTTTACCAACTCGTTCGGAATCATTTTCTCAACAAACGAATAAGATCCGTTTTCAGGCGATTTTACCATTTTAATTACTTTTGTATAACTCTGTCCTGTTCTTTTAGTTTTATCGCGGAATCCTGCAACACTTTTCTTTGCCATGATTTATGCTGTTTTTATTTGATTTCCCTATGTATGGTTACTTTCCTTAAAATCGGATTATATTTTTTCAATTCGAGTCTTCCGGGTGTATTTTTCCTATTCTTAGTAGTAATATACCGTGAAGTTCCCGGTAGCCCGCTATCTTTATGTTCGGTGCATTCCAAAATTACCTGCACTCTTTCACCTTTTCCTTTCTTTCCCATTGCTTTTTTTCCCTTTTATTTGTTATCTATTCAGATATCCTTTTTCTGCTGCCCGCTTAAGAGCTGCATCCAGTCCTATTTTGTTGATAAGACGCAATCCTGCAGCTGAAACATTCAAGCTGATCCAGCAATCTTCTTCTACCCAATAAAATTTTTTTTGGAACAAATTTACATTAAATCTGCGTTTTGTCTTTTTATTGGAGTGAGAAATCCGGTTTCCCACCATTGCTTTTTTTCCTGTTATCTGACAAATTCTGGCCATTTTCTACTGTTTCTTAAATCATTATCGATTTGTTGTTGCGCAAATCAGGGCACAAAATTAATGATATAATTTTTATTTGCCAACTTTTTGGTGATAATTTTTCCCGGGAATATGGAAACTTAGAATTATTTATTCTATTCTTGCGTTTTAAATATGCTGCTGAGGTTGTTATACAATTCGTTCAAAAAGGTCAATGTTTGCTTTTGAAGGGCCAATTTCAGCTCTTTTTTTTCTCCCGTTGATGAATCAATTGCCGATTCGGTAATTATTTCTTCTGCCGAATACGTTTCAATGGAAGAAGAGTTTCCTTTTGTGTTGGATTGCTCGTAATATATATCACGCACAACAAACATACACCCAGCATTGGTTACGGAAGCATCAAAACGATAACTCATTAGCATTTTCTTGTTTTTTTCCTCTTTGTCTCCGGGCAGTGTAAATTCGACTTTCGAGCTTACCGTAATACTTAGGTTGTCATTGTTAAAACGTAAACTTATTAAATACGGATCTTTAGTATAATTATTTTTTGCCCATTGGCACAAAAGGTCATATTTTTGCTTGAGAGAAAGTTCTGAACCTGTATAAATGAATTGTCGAAAAACAACCTTTCCGTTTGTTACCGGTACCGAAGTAAAAACCTGTTCTGTTCTTTTTTGGGCTTTCAGTTGAAATCCGATAATCAAAATAAGAATAGCAGTTACGATATACTTTTTCATTCTGATGTTGAATTTTTTAGTTACAATCTCTTTATTTCTTTAAGTTTGATTACAAACGTACGTAAAAGATTAACTAAGGACAAATTTCTTTTCATAAAAATATTTCGATTAAGTTTTATTTATCGCTTAAAAATCCCTATTTTTGCCCCTTGAAATTTACAATCTGTATAATGAAATATAAATAACATGTCGAAGAAAAAATATAACGAAGATAAAGCTGAAAAGAAGCTTGGAGCTATCGATGAAAAGTTAACTGCAACCGAACAGTTTTTAGAAAAGAATCAGAAAGCCATTCTTTATGGTTTAGCAGCGTTGGTTATTATTGTAGGCTTATTCCTTGTTTACCGCTATTTATATATAATTCCGAAAAACGAAAAAGCCCAAGCTGCTATTTTTAAAGGCGAACATTATTTTCAGAACGGAGAAGATTCGCTTGCGCTTTTTGGCAACAACAACGACTATATCGGATTTGAGGCCATTATTGATCAGTATGGGGGGACCAAGACCGCTAATTTGGCTCATGCCTATGCAGGTATTTGCTACAGCAGGTTGGGCGACAACGAAAAAGCGCTTCGCCATCTCAATAAGTTTAAAGGAGAAGATCTTTTGATTGCGCCGGCTGTTATAGGAGCTATGGGCGATGTTTATGTGAATATGAATAAACCGAAAGAAGCGATAGCTCACTATAAAAAAGCTGCAGATAAAGCAAATGACGAAATGTTGGCTCCCATCTATTATAAAAAAATAGGTCAGGTATATTTGCATGAAAAAGATTACGATAAAGCCATCGAAATTTTTACAAAAATAAAAGATGCTTATCTTAATTCTCCCGAGGCTCAAGAGGCCGATAAGTATATTGAACAGGCAAAATTGCAAAGCCAAGCTCAAGAATAAATTTTAGACAAACATGGCAACCGAACTTCATAATTTATCGTCTTACGACGCGAATAGCGTTCCTGATGGAAGGGGTATAAAGATAGGGATTGTTGTTTCGGAATGGAACTCGAATATAACGAATAAATTGTTGAAAGGAGCGTACGAAACTCTTCTTAAATTTGGTGTAAAGGCCGACGATATTATTGTTGAATACGTTCCGGGGAGTTTCGAACTTACTTATGGATCAAAACTGCTGATTGAGAAGTCCGATGTTCATGCTGTAATTATGTTGGGTTGTGTTATCCAGGGCGAAACACCTCATTTTACTTACGTTTGTCAAAGCGTAACCCACGGAGCTACCGAACTTAATCTCAAATACAATATTCCCGTAATTTTTGGTGTGTTAACCACGAATACGTTGGAACAGGCAAAAGCACGTGCAGGTGGCAGACACGGCAACAAAGGTGATGAGGCTGCCATAACGGCTCTAAAAATGGTTGCGCTGAACGTAAAATATAAATAAGGTAAGGCGCATTTTTCAACTTGAAACTATTCGTGGTCGTTTTTTTGAAACTATTCGTGGTCGTTTTTTCGTAATACTGTTGTAAAGCTTCTGATAGTTAATCCGGTTGGGTTTGTTTGTTGGGGTTAATACCGGGAATTTTTTTATCAATCAAAATGGAGACCCTATAAAAGTAAATAAGGACTTGTTTCTACAAACAAATCCTTATTACTGTATTCGGTAGCGAGAGGGGGGCACGATCCCCCGACCTCATGATTATGAATCATGCGCTCTAACCAGCTGAGCTATCTCGCCAACATGGTTTATAGTTGAGATCTATTTCCGAATTCGGTGTGCAAAAGTAGCACAACTTTTTGAATTTTGCAACGGAAGCATCAAAAATTTGCACTTCTAATTTGAACTTAGCACCTATCATGAAACACATATTTCAATATTATCTCATCCAAAAAATGTAATTTTGTAGTTCTAAACAACATAAGCAATATCATAAAAAAGTGGTTTATCCTGAAAATTTTGAAAAAAAAATCGAATTTCACAAAATTCGTCAATTGATCAATTCATACTGTCTTAGTCCGCTTGGTCAAGAAAAGGTCGGCGAGATGCATTTTTCGACTTCTTTTGAGGAGATCGACTGTTGGTTGTCTCAGACAGAAGAGTTTGTTCGTATTTTAAATGAAGAAGATGCTTTTCCTGCTGATCATTTTTACGATGTACGACCCGTTTTACGACGGCTCCACGTCGAAGGATCGTGGATCGACCCAAATGCCTTGTTGGAGCTTCGCCGATCTTTACAGACTATCTATGCCATCGCAACATTTTTGCGTCGCGATGAAGATAAAAATCCAACATATCCCCATCTCTTAGCATTGGCCGGAAATGTGGTGGTTTATCCTGAGTTGATAAAAAAAATCGATGCTATTTTGGATGACTTTGGACAAATAAAAGACAGCGCCTCATCGCAACTGGCAGATATTCGACGTCGGCTCAGCTTTACCATGAACAGCATCTCCAAAATTCTGAACACTATTTTGCGTAAAGCCCAATCCGAAGGATTTGTTGACAAAGATGTAACGCCTGCCATGCGTGACGGGCGATTGGTGATTCCTGTGGACCCCTCGCACAAACGTCGGATTCGAGGCATTGTTCACGACGAATCTGCGTCGGGAAAAACCGTATATATTGAACCTGCGGAGGTGGTAGAAGCCAACAACCGCATTCGTGAATTGGAAAATGAAGAAAGGCGCGAGATTATACGTATTTTGACGGATTTTACCGATTATCTGCGTCCCTTTTTGTCCGATTTGTTCGAAGCTTACGAATTTTTGGGTTGGATCGATTTCATTCAAGCTAAGGCCAAATTTGCCCGCCAAATTCATGCTATAAAACCGGTTATGGAAAATTGCCCCGAAATCGATTGGGTACAAGCTGTCCATCCTTTGTTGTATTTATCTCTACAAAAACAAAATCGGCAGATTGTTCCATTGGATATCGCTTTAAATCAAGAAAACCGAATACTTATCATCTCGGGTCCCAACGCCGGAGGAAAATCGGTATGCCTAAAAACCGTCGGTTTGCTGCAATATATGGTTCAATGTGGTTTGTTGCTTCCGCTTAAAGAAAATTCTCGTGTGGGCATATTTACCGATATTTTTATTGATATTGGTGACGAACAATCCATCGAAAACGATTTGTCGACTTACAGTTCGCACCTACTCAACATGAAATTTTTTCTCAAAAACTGCAATGAACATTCGTTGCTCCTCATTGATGAGTTTGGTAGCGGAACAGAGCCGCAGATCGGTGCGGCCATTGCCGAAGCCCTATTGGATCAATTCAATCGGAAGCAATCGTTTGGTGTCATTACAACTCACTACCGCAATCTCAAGCAATATGCCAGCGAGCATTCGGGCGTAATCAATGGCGCCATGCTGTACGACCGCCATCAAATGCAGCCTCTTTTCCGTCTTTCCATTGGCAGTCCCGGCAGTTCGTTTGCTGTGGAGATTGCACGCAAAATCGGTTTGCCTGAGGAAGTCATAGACCGAGCGGCAGAAATTATCGGAAGCGATGCCATCAATATCGATAAATATTTGCAAGACATTTCGCGTGATAAACGATACTGGGAGCGCAAACGCAACGAGATTCGTCGCGAACGAAAACGGGTGGGAGAGCTCTCAGCCAAATATCAAGCCCGGTTGGAGGAAATTGATAAACAGAAAAAGGAAATTCTTTCGCAAGCGAAATCACAGGCCGAGCAGTTATTGTCAGAGAGCAATGCAAGGATAGAGAAGGTGATTCGAGAGATACGCGAGTCGCAGGCAGAAAAAGAAAGAACCAAGCAGGTACGCCGTTCGTTAAACGAATTTCATGAACGAGTAGTACAAAAAGTGGATAAAACCAACGAACGCTCGAAATTCCGGTTGTCACGCACAAAGCAAAAAACACAAGAAAAGGTGGAGTTATTTCCTGGCGATGCCGTCAGGTTAAAAGGACAAACAGTTGTAGGGAAGATTTTAGAAATACAAGGCAAAAAAGCATGGGTTGTTTTTGGTTCCATCAAATCAATGGTACCTACCGACAAACTTGAAAAAGTGAGTCAACGTGAGCTTAAAAAGGAAATAAAAGACACGCTTCCCGATTCCAATTTACATGAATTGATGCACGAAAGAAAATTGAAGTTCAAACCCGATCTCGATGTTCGTGGTATGCGTGGCGACGAAGCTTTGCAAGCTGTTATGTATTTTGTCGACGATGCCATTCAGCTGGGTATTTCTCGGGTGCGTATTTTGCATGGAACAGGAACAGGCGCTTTGCGCCAGATCATTCGCGAGTATCTGTCCACCGTTAATGGTGTAACGCATTTTCAAGATGAACATGTTGAACTTGGCGGAGCAGGAATTACTGTGGTTGATTTGGGATAAACTGTCGCAATTATTTACTAACTTTATGCCGTTAAATTAAATTCGTTATTTAATTAGCGCAAAAACAAATTATATTTTAAATTGCCATATATTATGAGATTAAATCTTAGTTCACAAATCACATTGAAAAGGGTACCGAAAAAGTATTACAAGCCCGAAAACGATTTTGAGGAATATATTCTGACACGTTTCGAAAAAATTCCCACCTATATTTATGAGGATATGCACGAGGCATCGAAAGTTGTTGCCGACGAAATCATAAAAATTCTTTTGCAGAAACAAAAAGAAGGCAAACCTTTTGTAATGGGCATTTGCGGAGGAGCTTCTCCCCAACATATTTACGAAGAATTGGTTCGCCGTCACAAAGAAGAAAACATCAGCTTTCACAATTTGGTTGTATTTAATATCTATGAATACTATCCGCTCAGCGATATTTCGCAGAGCAATTTGCAGATGCTGAAGGATGTTTTTTTGGATCAAATCGATATTGATCCTAATAATATTTATTCGCCCGATCCTGCTGTAGAGAAAGATCTTATAGCCGAAAATTGTGAAGCATATGAAGAAGCGCTCGAATCGTTCGGTGGTTTAGATTATTTGTTATTGGGATTAGGCAGCAAAGGCAACATTGGATTCAATATGCCGGGTAGCAACCCCAATTCTCGTACCCGATTGGTAATGCTCGATGGCGATTCCCGTAGCGATTCCGTAAGCATTTTTGGTTCGTTAGACAAGGTACCCATTAGTGCCATCACGATGGGTATTTCAGATATGATGAAAGCACACCAAATAACCCTCATCGCGTGGGGTGAACAAAAAGCAGAAAGTATTAAAGAAATGGTGGAGGGGAGTGTCAGTGAAGTCATGCCTGCTTCATTTTTACAAACGCATCCCAATGCCAAAGTCGTTATCGATCTTTCTGCGGCTTCCAATCTCACCCGCATCAGCTATCCTTGGCTGGTGACAAGTTGCGATTGGAACAATCAGCTTATTCGAAGAGCTATTGTATGGCTGTGCGACAAAGTTGGCAAACCCATACTCAAGTTAACCAATAAAGATTATAACGATAACGGTTTGAGCGAATTGCTTACCATTTATGGTTCGGCATATAATGTCAACATCAAAATCTTTAACGATCTTCAGCACACCATTACCGGTTGGCCCGGTGGTAAGCCCAATGCCGACGATACTTATCGTCCCGAACGAGCCAAGCCTTATCCTAAAAAGGTGATCATTTTCAGTCCACATCCCGACGACGATGTCATATCTATGGGCGGAACCTTTCAACGGCTTGTAAATCAAGGTCACGAAGTACATGTAGCGTATCAAACTTCGGGAAATATTGCCGTAAACGATGAAGAGGTAATACGCTACATTTCGGTAATCAATAGTATTCGCAGACGATTCGATCCGGGGAATGAGGTCATCCTCGAAAAATACGAGCAGATTCGGAATTATCTTTTATATGAGAAAAAGAAAGACGATGTAGATACCCCCGATGTTCTTTTCATTAAAGCTCAAATTCGGCGAGAAGAAGCACGCACCGCAGATCGGTATATTGGGCTTCCGGACGAGAACATTCATTTTTTGGATCTTCCTTTCTACGAAACAGGGAGAGTGAAAAAGAATCCGCTTTCGGAAAAAGATGTACTCATTATAAAAAATTTCATCGAGTCCATCCAACCCCACCAAATTTATGTTGCCGGCGACCTCGCCGATCCTCATGGCACACACAAAGTGTGTTTAGATGCAGCGTTAGCTGCCATTGATTTGGTCAAAGACGAAGAGTGGTTTAAAGATTGCCGGATATGGATGTATCGCGGAGCTTGGATGGAATGGGAGATCGACCACATCGAAATGGCTGTTCCGCTCTCGCCCGAAGAACTTCGGCAGAAACGCAATGCCATTCTCAAACATCAATCGCAGATGGAAAGTGCACCTTTCCTTGGCGACGATGAACGCTTGTTCTGGCAGCGTGCCGAAGAAAGAAACAAAGCCACGGCCGAATTATACTGGAAATTGGGGCTTGCCTCATACGAAGCCATTGAAGCTTTTGTGGAATACAAACCTGTAATATAAAAGAAGAAATTTTTGTAATTCAAAAAGAGGTGTCCATACCGGGTGCCTCTTTTTTTTGACATTATTTTACCATTGTACTTCAATTATTCGCTTAATTTGTCCGTTATGTGGAAAAAAGTTTTTAAATTGAGCACCTTTATTATAAAAAAGTAAATCAAAAGGGATGAGCAAAGAAAAATTTCATATCGAGTTCCTGATGGGAAATGTTTCGCAGAACAGCCTTTGGCGGATGATTAGCTATCCCGACGGATTGGAAGAATGGTTTGCCGATGTGGTATCGGTCGACAGGGATTCCGATCTGTACATATTCACTTGGGAAGGTGAAAGCGAAGCAGCCCGAGTTTTATTTTCCAGGCCCATGTTGGCCATTCGTTTTCATTGGTTGGACGATGAAGAAGAGAACACCTATTTTGAATTTGCTCTTCATAAACTGGAATTAACAGGCGACACTACGCTTGAGATAACCGATTTTGCCGAATCCGATGAAAAAAGCGATGCCATTATTCTTTGGGAAACCCAAGTTGATGAATTGAAGAAAAGATTGGGAATTTAAAAACCATTGAAAAGGGATTTATCTGCATGGTTTTTACTATCTTTGCAGACAAAATCGGAAGACGGAATTTGGTTATCCTTTCATGAGCAAAAAAATTCATATAAAGCGGCTTGATAGTTACATGCTGCAAATTTTCCTGCCTTTGTTCCTGATGACTTTTGCTATCTGTCTTTTCATGGTACTCATGCAGTTCCTTTGGAAATACGTTTCGGATATGGTAGGAAAAGGGTTGGAATTAAGGGTTATTATCGAAATGTTTTGGTATGCGGCTCTTAATCTTATTCCTATGGCGCTTCCCTTATCTATTTTGTTGGCCTCGCTCATGGTCTTTGGAAATCTTGGTGAAGATCTTGAACTTTTAGCCATAAAAACATCCGGAATATCATTGCTACGGACCATGAGTCCGCTTATTGTTCTCACCTTTTTTATCAGCGTTGGTGCTTTTTTCTTTCAAAACAATGCCATGCCCCATATCCAGACCAAATTTTACTCGCTATTGATTTCTATTCGGCAAAAATCGCCCGAGTTGGAGATTCCCGAAGGAGTTTTTTACAGGGGTATAGAAGGTTATAATCTTTTTGTTCAGCGAAAAGACCGTAAAACCGGCATGTTGTATGGGGTTATTATTTACGATATTTCCAAGAACAATGTCGATGAAATGGCGGTGATTGTTTGCGATTCGGCAAAAATGGGCATGTCGAAAGACAAACTTTCCATTGTACTCACTCTTTATCATGGTCAGCAGTTTCAAAATTTTGAAGGAGCCGCTCCATACGGTAATCGTGAATTTGTTCCTTATGCGCGTGAAAATTTCAAAGAGAAGCAAATTCTCATTCCTTTCGATGCCAATTTCAATCGCCTCGACGATTCTGCACTCGAAGGAAATCCCGGGAGCAGTTACATGGCCAAGAATCTCAATGAGTTAAAAAGCTCTATCGACTCAATGCAGTGCGAATTGGATAGCATGAATTTCATTGACCGTAAAACGATGAAGAACTATTCTTTTCTTACGTTTCGAAATAATTACCCTCCTCAACAGAAAGATTCTGTTATCGAAAAAGCAAAAAAAGAGGTACATCAAATTGTCAGTCCCGACTCGTTGTTTGCTTCCAAGGATTTGCAAACACAGGTTTTCATTTTGCAGAGTGCCTATGCTAAAGCCGAAAATAACAGCAACGATTTTTTGTTTCGCTCCATGTCTAAGGTATCCACCCAACGTCTTATCAACCGACATTGGATTGAGTGGCATCGAAAATTTACTTTACCTTTTGCCTGCCTCATATTCTTTTTTATTGGGGCACCGTTGGGATCTATAGTACAAAAAGGTGGGTTTGGTACACCAATTGTTATTTCGGTGATTTTGTTCATTATTTATTATATCTTCGACAATATAGGTTACAAAATGGTGCGCGACGGTGTATGGATGCACTGGGTGGGTATGTGGTTCAGCGCTATGATTTTGTTGCCGATGGGTATCTTTTTAACGTATAAGGCAATGAACGATTCGGCAATTTTGAACCGCGAAACTTACGCCGCTTTCTTTAAAAAGATATTTTTTATTCGCGAAAAACGTCATTATCCCGTTAAGGAAGTGGTTATGGATAAACCCAATTACAAGGAAATTGTTCGTTGTGCCACTCAACTGTCGGCAGATATCGATGCTTATCTTGCCAAGTACCGCAGACTGGGATATAAAACCTACTGGACCGAAAATCAGTATGAAGAAGAGTTGCAGCGCATCAAAAATAAAATGGAATCCATGCTCGATCAGGTTTCAAATTCCAAGAACCCGTTTATTCTGGAAAAAGCAGAAGAATATCCTGTTCTGATTCAACATCAGCGTCCATTTAAAGCAAATTCCATTATGGCGCTGATTTGTATGTACGTGTTTCCTATAGGGATCATTTTCAAATTAATTTCTTTTCTTTTTGAAAGGAGAATAACGAACGATTTATTGACGATAAAAAAATTAAATGGCGAGCTTCTTCAGTTAATTAATGAAGCAGTAAAAGCCGAAAGCATAGCTGTATAAATAAAAATAAGAAAGTATAAGATATATGGAAGAATTCAAATTCAATACAATAGAGGAAGCGATCGAAGAAATCAAAAAAGGGAATTTTGTCATCGTTGTCGATGATGAAGATCGCGAAAACGAGGGCGATCTGGTGATTGCTGCCGAATATATTACTCCCGACAAAATCAATTTTATGGAAACCCATGCGCGGGGGCTCATCTGCGTTCCACTCACCGCCGAACGGTGCGAAGAGTTGGATTTGCCCATGATGGTGATCAACAACACGTCTATTCATTCCACCCCGTTCACCGTTTCGGTCGATTTGCTTACACACGGTTGCACCACAGGCATATCGGCATACGACCGCGCTCAAACCATTTTGGCGCTGACACGCGAGGAAACCCGTCCGGAAGATTTGGGTCGTCCGGGGCATATTTTTCCTCTTCGGGCACAATCGAAAGGAGTGCTTCGCCGTTCGGGTCATACCGAGGCAACCATCGATTTGGCACGTTTGGCCGGATTGTATCCTGCCGGAGTATTGGCTGAAATCAAAAAAGAAGACGGTTCAATGGCGCGTCTGCCCGAATTGATGGAAATGGCCGAGAAATTCAATCTCAAAATTGTTTCTGTAGCCGACCTCATCAAATATCGACTGCAAACCGAATCGTTGATCGAACGCGGCGAAGAAGTGCATCTTCCTACCCGATACGGCGATTTCATGATGATTTCTTTTTTGCAGAAAGCCACCAAACAAGAACATGTGGCACTGATAAAGGGCACTTGGGAGAAAGACGAGCCCATCTTGGTGCGCGTGCATTCGTCGTGTCTCACGGGCGATACTTTCGGGTCGCTGCGCTGCGAGTGTGGCGAACAACTTCACAAAGCCCTTCAAATGATCGAGAACGAAGGCAAGGGCGTTCTTGTTTATCTCAATCAAGAGGGGCGCGGCATCGGGTTAATGGGTAAGGTTGCGGCTTACAAGTTGCAGGAGAAAGGGATGGATACCGTCGATGCCAACCTGCATCTCGGTTACCGTGCCGATGAGCGCGACTATGGTGTAGGTGCGCAAATTCTGCGCAATCTCGGGGTGACCAAAATGCGGTTGATGACCAACAATCCCGTTAAGCGTATCGGATTGGAATCTTACGGATTGCATGTAGCGGAAATTGTTCCTTTGGAAATTAAGCCCAATAAATACAACAAATTCTACATGGAAACCAAAAAGAACAAAATGGGACACAATCTCAAGAATATATAAGATATTGGTTTCGAAACATTAAAGCCAACTTACTTTTTGATTGGGCGTATGTTCTTTGCAGAGGATGTTGCGATATAATTCGGGGCGTCGAGCTTGGATATAGCGGTATCCGCCGGCTTTTGTAAGTTTGTCGCGTACAAGGACCGACGAAACTACATCGTCGCCCAGGTTTCTGCATTCGGCTAGTATATCTCCAAAGGGATCAATAATCATTGAGCAGCCATTTTTTAGTTGATCATCGTCCATACCAATAGGATTCGAAAATACAACGTATACTGCATTGTCATAAGCTCTTGCAGGCAACCATTTCATTAACCATTGGCGACCTTTCATTCCGTCAAATTCAATGCGGAGTGATGTAGGGTCATTTTCCCGATTTTCCCATAGTTTTGGATCAACGAATCCTGCACCGGGGCGTGTCGATGGTGTGCACATGGTTACGTGAGGCATAAAAATCACATCGGCACCTTTTAATTTTGTAGCTCGCACATTTTCGATAATATTATTGTCATAACAAATCAATATACCGCATTTCCATCCATACAGATTAAATACACAATATTCGTTTCCTGCCTTCAGATAAGGACTAATAAAGGGATGCAGTTTACGGAATTTAACCACAAATCCTTTTTCATCAACGCATATATAGGTATTGTAGACGTTGTCTTCTTTGTCTTTTTCGAACAAACCGGCCAAAATAGCCATCTCGTATTTAGCGGCAATTTGTATCAATCGTTCGGTACTCTCACCCTCAGGAACAAATTCAGCCAGATCCAACAATTGCGGTTTTGAAAGCCGTCGGGCAAAAGTATAACCCGTGATGCAACACTCGTGAAATGCAATTACTTTAGAGTTGTCTTCTGCTGCTTTTCGAGTAAGGTTTTCAATTACCGATAAATTATAATTTTTATCTCCGCTATGGTTTTCAAATTGTGCGGTCGAAATTTTTAGTTTATCCATAGGTCTTAATTTAACTTATTCAGAAAGTTTTGGCAATTTTTCTCGTTTTTGTTTTTTTGTAACAGCAACAAATATACATGATAAATAAATATGCACGATAATTTTATCTGTGTCAATTTTAAGTCAACTTATGCAGTTTCATAGACCACGCTGTTGAATGGAAAACAAGCAAATTATTTGTAAAAAACTAAAAAGGCGAGGTTTTACAGAAAAAAAATATGTATTTTTGACACATATAACCACTTCACTCGTGCTCCCTAATTTGTTATAGTTGATTTTTTTCGCAGTCGTTACACTTTTATTTCCCGTTTACTAGTTTACTACAATGTGTAAACCAAATTATTAATGGCTGTTGAGTCAGTAAAACTCAAGATATATGAAATTTCCGAAATCTTTTAAACATATTATTCTTTTTGTGGCATTAATATTAATGAGCAGAACGGCAAATGCAGATTCAATTTGTTCTCATAACGATTTTAGGTTTATTGAGATTATTGGGCAGGCAGGCGGGCATATTTACTCGGCCGATGCACTAAAGGAAGCATCACCAAACAAGTATAAGGAGTATAGGACATTGCAATTGAGGTATGGATGGAACAGTAGCGAC
>CAYUIY010000023.1:0-25868 GCA_964444915.1 uncultured Dysgonomonadaceae bacterium | reverse complement strand
ACGGTGCGTTGTGTGAAGGATTGAGGAATATAAGAATGAGTTGGCAATAAGTTGGGGTTATAAAAAATGCAAAACAGGGGACGGATGACGATGAGCTGTTGGGCGGTTGTGTTGTTTTTGCTGTTATTGGTTGGCTGTTCACATGAGGAGAATATCGAATGGCAGGAGGTACGCCGCACGGTGTTGGTTTATTTGGCAGGCGACAACAGCCTTTCGCCGGAGGTGGTGGCTAAGCGTGAAGCGCTGGTTCAGGCATGGTGTCCCGAGAGGGAGGGGCAGCTGCTCATCTTTACCGACCGTAAGGGAGGAGTGCCTGTATTGGAACGGGCGAGCGTTCTCAACGGTGCGCCGGTTACAGATACGCTGCGCGTATACACCAACGACAATTCTACATCGGTAAAACTTCTTAGCGAGGTGATTGCCGACATGCAGTTGCTATCACCTGCTCGTTCTTATGGATTGTGGTTGTTCAGTCACGGCACGGGTTGGCTGCCGGCGGGTTTTTTCGAAAATCCTTACGGTATAGCTGTATCTGCCACACCGCAAGTATGTTCGGAGGTTTATCGTGAGCCGATCGTCACAACACGTTCGTTTGCTCGCGACGGCAATCGTGAGATGGAAATTACCGATTTGAAGACAGCGCTTCCCGATGGGCTCTTCGACTTCATCGTTTTTGAATCCTGTTTTATGGGAAATATTGAAACGATATATGCTTTGCGAAACAAAGCACCCTGTATGTTGGTTTCGCCCACCGAAATCATCAGTCCGGGGTTCACCTCCATTTACGATAAAGTCTTGTCGAAGCTTTACGATGCGAAAGCCGATTTGCAGGCGGTGGCCGAGTTGTTTTACCGCTATTTTGATGCACAGCAGGGGGCATATCGCGGTGCGGCCGTTACGTTGGTGAATACTGTAAGCACAACGTCTCTTGCCGAGGCTTGTAGGCCGGTGTTGCAACGTGTGGCGCGCGAAAGCACAAGCACAATGGCTTCGTCCGGCCGGCCGTTCGTGCCCGACCGAGCGCTTACGCCGAATCCGTTGTTTTCCTTCGACCCCTTGCTTTCGCAAGATTCACTGCTTTTGCCAGACTCGCTGCTCCCCATCGACCCATTGGTTCTCCTTGACCCCTTGCTTTTTTCTGGCCCTTTGCTTCCTCTCGACCGCTTGGATAAACACCTCTTTTTTGATTTTCGTCACTATTTTTCTCTTATTGCCGATCCATCCGAAATGAAGGCGATTGATGCAGCCCTTAACCAAGTTGTTGCGTGCTACTATCACACGCCGAAGATGATATCTGTTTCGCTCGAAAATACTTCAGGTTTGTCGATTTATGTCGAGCAGCCCGACCTGAAAACCCTCAACAGCCTCTATCGGCAAACGGAATGGTGGACAGACCTGGTTGGCCCGTGAAAACCGATGGAATTAACCTATCGTGTCCACCGTACTTGTTCCGTCAATACCATGCGGCCATGCAGCAAATTATATTCTATTGTGGGTTTCGGACAAATTTTGTCGGGATGACTGGATTCGAACCAGCGACCACACGCCCCCCAGACGCGTACTCTAAACCGGACTGAGCTACATCCCGAAAAGCGATTGCAAAATTAGCTTTTTATTTTTATTCCGGCAAATTTTGTGCGTTGTATTTTCCATTTGGAGATTCAACCGGAACGGCTAAGTTCAAATTAGAAGTGCAAATTTCCTGCTAATTGTTTGTAAAACTCATTGTTTGGTGATGTAAAATCTAATTTTTCTCTTGGTGTAGAATTCAACCGACAAGTGTGGTACGTGCAAAACGATACGCATTGGGGCTCTTCTGAGAGCCGTGCGTACTTTATGCTTAATAGTTGTTGAATTCTCTGATCGATATCCGATAAAAAAACGCTCAAAGGACATAGAAAATCGTTTTCCGACGAGAGTGAAAAGTTTTTTTATCCTCTGTCGGATTTTCCGACGGACATAAAAACAATGTTTTTCCCCATTTTTAACAACATCCTTTAACAAATTAGGTGCATTTACCCTTAAAAAGCACTTATTTTTACACAAAAAATAACATAATGTGTCTGTCGGATTTTTCGATAAAGGATAAATTTTTTTTCTAGCTCTTCGGTTTTTCCGACGAGGGAATTTAGTTAATAATTATCAATGTTCGTCTTCCGAAAGAGGATAAAATTTTCGTGCGTTCTAATTTCGATTTTCGGCGGAAGGATTTTTTTTAAAATCGCTTTCATCGGATTTTCCGTACGAACGAAATAATGTATATTTCTTTATTCCTGTTTTTTGAAAGCGGTTGGTTTTTTGAACGATTGCAGGCGGATTTTTACGAAATAGGAAATTTAATCTCTGAATCTTTTGGTGAGATCTTCGTAGGCATCGATTCGTCGGTCGCGAAGAAACGGCCATATCCTGCGGGTGTGTTCGGTGCGGAGGGTGTCGATTTCAACTATTTTGGCCACCTCTTTATCTGCCGGTGCGCGGAAAAGCATTTCGCCCTGAGGGCCACAAACAAAACTGTTTCCCCAAAACCGGATGCCGTGCGTTTGACCGGAAGGATCGGGTTCGTAGCCTGTGCGATTTACCGAAATAACGGGAAGGGCGTTGGCCACGGCATGCCCACGTTGTACGGTTATCCACGCATCGATCTGTCGTTGTTGCTCTTCTTCGGTATCGGTCTGTTCCCAGCCGATGGCGGTGGGGTAGATCAGCAGATTGGCACCGGCCAGTGCCATCAATCGTGCAGCCTCGGGGAACCATTGATCCCAGCAGACCAACACGCCCAATTTTCCAACGGAGGTGGGGATGGGGGTAAAGCCCAGATCGCCCGGGGTGAAGTAAAATTTTTCGTAATATCCCGGGTCATCCGGGATGTGCATTTTGCGGTATTTCCCCGCGATGGTGCCGTCTTTTTCGATCACGACGGCAGTGTTGTGGTAAAGGCCGGCGGCACGTTTTTCAAAAAGCGAAAGCACGATGACCACACCCAGCTCGTTGGCCAATGTTCCGAACAAGGCGGTAGAGGGACCGGGGATGGTTTCGGCCTGTTCGAAAATGTGCGGGTCTTCCGTTTGGCAAAAGTACAAACCATTGTGCAGTTCTTGCATCACAATGAGTTCTGCCCCTTGGTGGGCAAGTGTGCGGATGGTGGTTTGCAGTCGCGAAACATTTTCCTGTATATTGGCGGTGTTGGCTTGTTGTATGATTCCTGCTTTCATTGTTTTAGTTGTTTTTTCTTTTCACTCTTCTCTCTTCATTCTTCCCTTCTCTTTTCTCTTTTCTCTTTGTTCTTTGTTCTGTTTTTATGGTTCCAACGAAACCTTGTGGATATTGGATCGTTTACCTGCTTGTCGCATTTTTCGTATATCCCGTTTTAAAGAAAACTTTGCGGATATTGCATAGCGATGCAGTGCAGTGAACCGTACTGTAGGATGAGCGGGCGGCAGTTGATGCCGACGATTTCTCTGTCGGGAAAAGCTTTTTGTAGCCGGTGTTTCGCTATTTCGTCTTTCGGCGTGCCATAGAAAGGCATGAGTACCGCTCCATTGATGATGAGAAAATTGGCATAGGTGGCGGGAAGCCGATAGCCTTTGGCATAGACGGCATCGGCCATGGGAAGTGGGATCAATGTGTAGGGTTTACCGTCGGCCGTAACAAACGACTGAAGTTCTTTTTCCATCGCTCTTAGTTCGTCGAAATGTTCGTCGTTCTTGTCGGTACACTGCACGTAAGCAATGGTATGTTCGTTGCAAAAACGGGCTAGTGTATCGATGTGGTGGTCGGTGTCGTCACCCTCTAAATAGCCGTGATTGAGCCAGAGTACACGTTCTGCCCCCAATGTTTTTTTTAGATAGTACTCAATATCCTCGAGATCCATCGGTTGGTTGCGATTGGGCGACGTGTGGCATTCGGAGGTGGCCAGGAGGGTTCCTTTGCCATCCGACTCTATTGAACCTCCTTCTAGAATGAAGTTGAGATGGCAGCGGTATTTCACTTCGGGTTGAAAAATGTCTTGATCGTAAAGTATGCTTGTGATTTGATTGTCGTAATTTGCTGCAAATTTCAGCCCCCAGGCATTGAATCCGAAGTCGAGAATCACGGGCTTTCCATCGATAAAGACCGAAAGCGCACCGTGATCGCGTGCCCACGTATCGTTGCTCCTAGCCACAGCCAAGAGCAGGTTTCTTTGCTCTTCTTTATTGAAATGACGAAGCACTTCGTCTTCTTCCGGACAAACGACGAGAAGTTTTTCGCGTTTCAGGATTTCTTTTGCAATTGCAACGTAGCATGTCGTTACCTCGTTCAGTATGTCGAACCAGTCGGTGCCGGCATGCGGCCATGTGAGTTGTACGCCGCTTTGCGGATACCATTCGGCCGGAAATACCGTGCGTGACATAATTTATACCTCCATGTTGCCTCGAACGATTCCTCGGGACGAATTACGAACAAAATCGAGAATATACTCGCGGTCGTCGGAATTAGGAAGCTCTCTTTCTATCCTTTCCATGGCCTGCGTGGTGTTGTATCCCGATTGGTACAGGTAGCGGTATATTTCTTGGATAGAATTGATCCTTTCGCTGGTAAATCCTCTTCTGCGAAGCCCAACCACATTTAATCCCACATAAGAAATGGGTTCGCGACCTACCATTACATAAGGAGGAATGTCTTTGGGAATTTTTGAGCCGCCTTGAATCATGACATGAGCCCCTATTCGGGTAAACTGGTGGATTAATGTGCCGCCGCTTACGTTGGCATAGTCCTCAATTTCTACTTCGCCGGCCAGTTGCGCGGCATTGCCAAGAATGACATGATTTTTAAGAACACAATCGTGTGCAACATGGCTGTAAGCCATAATGAGACAATCTTCCCCAACAATTGTATGTCCTTTTGATGCTGTACCCCGATTTACGGTAGCACATTCGCGGATAACGGTTCTGTCTCCGATAATAGCAACTGTTTCTTCTCCTTTAAATTTCAGATCTTGGGGGATGGCGGATATGGTTGCATGAGGAAATATGGTACAATTTTTTCCGATGCGTGCGCCATAGAGAATAGTTGCTTGGGTCATGATACGTGTCCCATCACCGATTTTCACATTCCTATCGACGTAGGCAAAGGGTTCGATAATCACATTACTCCCGATTATTGCTTCGGGATGCACAAATGCCAAAGAAGAAATTAATTTCATGTTTTAGCTTGTTATGTTTATTTGTTTTTTATGACCTGAGCCGTAAAATCGGCTTCAGAAACTACTCTATCGCCTTTGAAAGCAAGTCCTCGCATGGTGGCGATGCCCCTTCTGATTTCACTCGTTAATTCTACCCTGAAAATAAGCGTATCGCCCGGGACTACTTTCTGACGAAATTTCACATTGTCGATTTTCAGAAAATAGGTCGAGTATTTTTCCGGTTCATCCAGCCCCGATAGAACGAGCAATCCGCCGGTCTGTGCCATCGCTTCCACTTGTAATACACCCGGCATAATGGGTTCTTCGGGGAAGTGTCCGAGAAAAAAGGGCTCGTTGGCCGTGATATTTTTTATACCCACAATATATCTGTCGGTTTTTTCGATGATTTTGTCTACCAACAAAAAGGGATAACGATGGGGCAGAATTTGTCGGACACGGTTGATATCCATAAGAGGTTCCTTGTCGGGGTCGTAAATGGGCGGTTGCACTTCGTTTAACCGGATATCTTTGCGGATGAGTCTTGCTAATTGGTTATTGATGTGATGGCCGGGACGTTTGGCGATGATTCTTCCTTTCAGCGGTTTTCCGATGAGTGCTAGATCGCCGATGAGATCAAGAATTTTATGTCGTGCCGGTTCATTAGGGAAAATAAGCCCTCCTTGATTTAAATATCCGAGTTCTGCTGCATTGTGATGGGGAGCGTTCATCAAATCGGCCAATTTGTCGAGCTCTTCCTGGGGAATTTTGTGTTCGTAAATAACAACGGCGTTATTCAGGCTTCCCCCTTTTATCAATCCTGCTTTGTGTAAATTCAGTACATCGCGAACAAAAACAAATGTGCGTGCAGGAGCAATTTCTTTTTCGAATTCTTCTAATCCTTCCATCGAAGCCGATTGGTTAGGAATATATTGCGAATCGAATTCGATGAATGAATGGATACACAAACAATCGTCGGGAAGGAGGGTGAGCTTCGAACCGGTTTCCGGATCAGAAACTTCTATCTTTTTCCTTACGATATAATAGTCTTTATCTCTTTCTTGATCGATAATTCCAGCTTCTTTTATTGCTTTCACATATTCAATAGCGCTGCCATCAAGATTGGGGAATTCCGGTGCATTCACCTCAATCAGGCAATTGTCGATTTCTAGACCATACAATGCCGCCAAGCCGTGCTCTACCGTACCAACAGTTACGTCGTCTTTTCCGAGAATGGTTTCACGTTGCGTATTGACCACATTTTCGGCCAGCGCTTCAATGATGGGTTGATTTTCCAAATCAACACGCTTAATTTTATATCCATGATCTACAGGCGCCGGTTTAAATGTTATTTCAATATCCAAACCCGTATGTAATCCTACACCCTTAAGGGTAAAACTTTTTTTTAACGTTTTCTGTTTCACTATTTTTTTAATTATTAAAATTCCACAAAAGAGATATTGTTTGTTTCACGTAAAAGGTAGGTTATTTTTCCGCCAATTTCTTCTTCAATTCTTCAATTTCTTTTTCAAGAGATCTTAATTGCCGATCCATGTCGGGCAATCTGGCAAAAAGAACACTCGAGCGAAAGTAGTTTTTAACAGGAATGGCAGGAGTTCCGATGATGCGGGAACCTTTTGGAACATTGCTGAGGATACCCGATTGGGCACCGATTTGTGAATCGTCGCCAATGGTTACATGACCACTGATACCTACCTGACCGCCGAAAACGCAGTTTTCTCCTATCTTGGACGACCCCGCAATGCCTACTTGTGCTGCCATAGCAGTGTTTTTCCCTATTTCGCAATTGTGTGCGATATGAATAAGGTTATCGAGTTTGACACCTTGATGAATAATGGTTGATCCCATGACCGACCGGTCGATGGTGGTGTTTGCTCCGATTTCAACATCGTCTTCGATAATCACATTCCCTGTTTGAGGGATTTTTCGATAACCGTCTTTTTCGCGACTAAAGCCAAAACCTTCGGCGCCGATAACAGCTCCGGAATGAATAATGCAATTGTTTCCGATAATGCAATCCTTATATATTTTTACACCGGGATAAATAATGGTGTTTTCTCCAATTTTTACATTGTCACCAATATAAACTTGGGGATAAATTTGACAATTATCGCCTATCTCGGCATTTTCTTCCACTACGGTGAAAGCACCAATATAAACATTTTTACCCAATTGAGCCGATGAGGCTACAGCACTTTGAACGTCGATCCCTGTCTTTTTCGGTGTGTTTTTTTCTACCATTTCCAACAAAGCGGCGAGTGCCGTGTAAGCATTGGGAACTTTAATTAGTGTGGCTTTTATGGGTTTTTCGGGAACAAAATTACCGTTTACTAAAACAATATCGGCTTGAGTTTCATAAATATAACGTGTATATTTCGGGTTAGATAAAAACGTAATAGTTCCCGGTTTCCCTTCTTCTATTTTGGCAAATGAATGAACCTGTACATTTGGATTGCCAATCACTTCACCTTGCAAATAATCAGCAATTTGTTTCGCAGAAAAAGTCATTATGTATTCTTAAACTTAATAAGTGAGTGTTATTTATTTTTGCAAATTAACGAATAAATTTTGATTGTACGAAAGAATAGTGTCATAAAAATAATCAATAAGTTTGCAAAAATTTCATCCGATTGCCTGGTTTTTCGGTATATATTTCCTACATTTGCACGGAGTTTTGTGAGAATTAAAAATAGAAAAATCGAAAAATTGCGTATTTTATGAAAAAAACATACAGCGTGATCACGGGAACGGGGAGTTGCGTGCCTACAAAACGAATGACGAATAACGATTTTCTTTCGTATGAATTTTATGATACGAATGGACAAAAATTTCCTATTCCTAATGAAGAAATTGTACGAAAATTTGAAGAAATCACTACTATTTCCGAAAGGCGTTATGCTGAAGACGACCAAGTTACTTCCGACCTGGCACTTATTGCTGCTCAGCAGGCGATAGAAGCTGCAGGGATTGACAAGGAGGAGCTTGATTATATTATTGTTGCACACAACTTTGGTGAGACACGAGTAGATAATATCCGCGTAGATATTTTACCCATGCTCGCTTCACGTACAAAGCAAAAACTCGGAATTGCTAATCCGTTTACCGTTGCTTACGACGTTTTGTTTGGATGCCCGGGATGGATTCAGGCCATTATTCAGGCTGATTATTATATACGTTCGGGAGATGCTAAAAAAGTGCTGGTGATTGGGGCCGATGTGTTGTCGCGTATATCCGATCCTCATGATCGCGACAGTATGATTTATGCCGATGGAGCCGGTGCCGCCATTTTTGAGCCTTGCGAGAGCGATACGCCGGTGGGTATTTTAGGGCATAATAGCCGCACCGATGCGCTTAATTACGCTCACTTGCTTCATATGGGATATTCATACAATCCCGAATTGGCAAAAAACAAGGATTATTATTTGAAAATGAATGGACGCCGATTATACCAATATGCTTTGGAAAATGTGCCGTCGACCATCAAAGCCGGACTCGATAAATTGAATATAGGGATTGAACAGATAAAGAAAATACTCATTCATCAGGCTAATGGCAAAATGGACGAGGCTATTCTTAAGCGATTATATAAACTTTACAATATAAATGAAGTACCTCGTGAAGTAATGCCAATGACCGTTTCATGGTTAGGTAATTCTTCGGTGGCTACGGTTCCTACTTTGTTGGATATGATTGTTCGTGGCGAATTGGATAATCATGAACTGGCAAGCGGAGATACGGTTGTCATGGCGTCGGTTGGTGCAGGAATGAATATTAACAGCGTAGTTTATCGTTTTCCGTAAATTCACTTTTCGGAAAACGATACCAAATAGGGAACCCGGGCAAATTTGCTTGGGTTTTTTTATTGGCTAATAGGGGGTATGTTTAATGCGTTAAATCAGTTGAATCTATACCTTAAACTTAATGCAAACCCGGCGTACCAGTAGTCGTTGTAGTCGTTGACGAAGTTAACGGTCGGTTTCCAGTCGAGCGAAATGGCAAAAGGAGCTTGCGGAAAAATATATTCAACTCCCCAGATAATATCTGCTCCCAAAAGAAAGCCGTTGCTCCGATGGCCTTTATCGTAAAGACCTCCTAAATGAGCACCAAGGCCCAAATACCAGTCCAGGCTGGGAGCCCCCGGAACGGGTTGTTGGTATTCGTACAACGCGGTTAACTGAAAATGATGAGGCGATGCGCTCAAGATTCCTTCGAAGGCATTTCCAATAGAAAAGAAATTCTTGTATGTCAGACCACTATCGTAACCTAGTCTGACGCCGAAAGCGGTTTGATAATCCTGCGCATGAAGTGTAGTTGTTAACGCAATGACCAATAAACTTGTCACGAAGAATTTTTTTAGTTTCATAAGTGTGTATATTTAAAATGTAGTTCATTCTTAATTTAGATAACAAATTTTAAAATGAATTGTTTATTTCCCTCTTACTATTTTTTTGATTTCGTTGAGTTTGTTGAGTGTTTCAATGGGGGTTAAAGTATTTATATCTAAATTGATGATCTCGTCGCGTACTTGACTTAGCACCGGATCGTCCAGTTGGAAAAAACTCAGTTGATAACCTTCGCGTTTTTCGATAATGTCTTTAATGGGTCGGCCAATACCTTCTTGGCGGTTGTTTGATTCCATTTGTTCCAGGATGGCTTCAGCTCTTTTGGTGATACTCTTCGGCATCCCGGCCATTCGTGCCACATGGATTCCGAAACTGTGTTCGCTTCCTCCGGGTACCAGTTTACGAAGAAAAATCACCTTGTTATCGATTTCCTTTACGGCTACGTTATAGTTTTTGATGCGTTTGAACGATTTTTCCATTTCGTTCAATTCGTGATAGTGGGTAGCAAAGAGCGTCTTTGCATGTGCATGAGGGTGCTCGTGAAGGTATTCAACAATTGCCCAGGCAATGGAGATGCCGTCGTAGGTGCTGGTTCCACGCCCCAGTTCGTCGAAAAGCACAAGGCTGCGCTGCGAAATGTTGTTGAGAATATTGGCTGCTTCGTTCATCTCGACCATAAATGTGGATTCGCCCAGCGAAATATTGTCGGATGCGCCGACGCGGGTGAATACTTTATCGACCACGCCGATTTTTGCCGAATCGGCAGGCACGAAACTGCCCATTTGTGCCATAAGGGTAATGAGTGCTGTTTGGCGTAGCAAAGCCGATTTGCCCGACATGTTGGGACCGGTGATAATGAGAATTTGTTGCGTTTCGCTGTCGAGATACACATCGTTGGCAATGTATGGCTCGTCGGGAGGAAGTTGTTTCTCAATAACCGGGTGGCGGCCGTTTTTGATGTCGATGACGTCCGTTTCGTTGATTTGGGGGCGGTTATATTTGTTTTCCCGAGCCACCTTGGCAAAAGAAAGCAAACAATCGATTTGTGCAATGATGTTGGCATTGATCTGGACAGTAGGGATGTATTCTATCAAACTTTCCACGAGCGCATTGTAGAGTTCCGTTTCTAAAAGGATGATTTTTTCTTCTGCGCCCAGAATTTTTTCTTCGTATTCTTTTAACTCTTCGGTGATGTAGCGTTCGGCACTTACGAGGGTTTGTTTGCGCACCCAGCTTTCGGGTACTTTTTCTTTGTGGGTGTGTCGCACTTCAATGTAATAACCAAAAACATTGTTGAATCCGATTTTAAGCGAAGGAATTTCCGTTTTCTCACTTTCGCGTTTTTGAAGCTGCGATAAATAATTTTTTCCCGAGTGGGTAATTTTGCGAAGTTCGTCCAATTCGTCACTGACCCCTTTTCGGATGATGCCGCCTTTATTCAGAAGGGTAGGAGGGTTGGATACGATTTCTTTTTCTATGCGGTCGCGGATCAACGGACAGGGATTCAGCTTTTCGCCCATCTCTCTGAGATTGACATTGTCGGAGGCAAGGAAAGCGTTTCGAATGGGCTCGATGGCGGTAAGGGCTATTTTTAGTTGCACTACTTCGCGTGGGGTAATTCGTCCGACGGCGGCTTTTGATATAATCCTTTCCAGATCGCCAATAAGAGAAAGCTGTTCTTCGAGCAGATCGTTGAGTTCCGGTTCCCGGAAAAAATTTTCCACGAGGTCCAGTCGTTTTTCGATGGGGTTGATGTCTTTCAGTGGAAATACGATCCAACGGCGCAACAGCCGTGAGCCCATAGGTGTAATGGTTTTGTCCAGCACATCGAGCAGACTTTTTCCTCCTTCATTTAACGGGGCGAGTAATTCCAGATTCCGCACCGTAAATTTGTCGAGGCGGACGTAATGATCTTCTTCGATGCGTTTTAACGATACAATGTGACTGATCTGGGTGTGATGGGTGATATCCAGATAGTGCAATATGGCTCCCGAAGCGATGATTCCTAATGGAAGATGTTCCACGCCGAAGCCTTTCAGGTTTTTGGTTTGAAAATGTTTCAACAATCGTTCTTGTGCAGCATCTTCGGTAAAAATCCAGTCGTCGAGCTCAAATAAAAAGTAATTGCTGCCGAAATTTTCCTCGAATTTCTTTTTGTTGCCCCGTTCAACAAGAATTTCTTTGGGCGAGAAGTTGGAAAGCAACTTGTCGATATCTTCTCGCGATCCTTCGGAAGTCAAAAATTCACCGGTAGAAATATCGAGAAACGAAATACCGAATAGTTTGCTGTTCGAAAAATAAAGTGCACAAAGAAAATTATTTTCTTTGTGATTGAGGATATTATCGCCAATGGAAACGCCCGGTGTTACCAATTCCGTAACACCCCGTTTAACGAGCTTTTTTGCTTTTTTGGGGTCTTCCAGTTGATCGCAAATAGCCACGCGTTTGCCTGCACGAACCAGTTTAGGGAGATACGTGTCGAGTGCATGGTGCGGAAAACCTGCCAACTCCACAAATTGTGCAGCCCCGTTGGCGCGTCGTGTGAGGGTGATTCCTAAAATTTCCGATGCAACGATGGCGTCATCAGAAAAGGTTTCATAAAAATCGCCTACCCGAAACAACAGCACAGCATCGGGATACTGTTTTTTAATCGTGACGTATTGTCTCATCAGGGGAGTGTCGGCAATCTTTTTACTCATAGCTACAGGTTCGTTCTCTCGATTTTAGATAAACAAATTTACATGATAATTTTCAATTTACATACTGATACATAAAAAATTCCTTTTTTGCAAATTCAATCTTTCTTGCATGTTCATGGGGTTTTTATCACAGGAATATATACATGATGTGTGACATTAATTTATGATGAAAGTTTGTTTGAAATTTTAAAATAAACAAATGAAACGGATGGGGTTAAATCTTTCTTGAATACAATATGAATAAACGAAACGAGTAGAAATAAAAAACGCCGTAATTGAGGAGTAATTACGACGTTTGAGTTGATACGTTTGATTATGTAATACAAAAAAAATTGAATCGAGTAAATTCTTTTGCGGTGCGGACGGGACTTGAACCCGCGACCCCATGCGTGACAGGCATGTATTCTAACCAGGCTGAACTACCGCACCAAAGAGCGCCATCTGTTTTTTCGATAGCGAGTGCAAAGATAATTATATTTTCTTAATCGCAAAAACATTTGTAAAGATTTTTTCAATCCTAATTATTTTCTTAGCCACTCGTTGAACCACCGGGCAAACTCGCGCTGAAACAGAATAGCGTTTTGTGGTTTTGTAATCCAGTGATTTTCGTCCGGATAAATCAATAAGCGGGAAGGGATTCCTCGAAGTTGTGCTGCATTGAAGGCCATCATTCCTTGTGATGCGAGAATCCGGTAATCCAACTCTCCATGTGAAATCATGATGGGTGTATCCCATTTATCCACGAAGCGGTGGGGAGAATTGGCAAATGAGCGTTGTGCCACAGGATTCGACTTATCCCAGAAGGGGCCGCCCAAATCCCAGTTGGCAAACCACATTTCTTCGGTTTCGAGGTATTGGGCTTCCAGATTGAAGATACCGGCATGAGCAAAAAAGGCTTTGAACCGTTTGTCGTGATTTCCGGCCAGCCAATATACCGAAAAGCCTCCGTAACTTGCGCCCGTACAACCCAATCGGGTTTCGTCTACATAGGGTTCTTTGGCTAAGGCATCGATGGCGGAGAGATAATCTTTCATGTTTTGTCCGCCATAATCACCACTGATCTGTTCCAGCCACTCCATGCCAAATCCCGGAACGCCGCGACGATTGGGTGCTACTACAATATAACCGTTGGCGGCCATCATTTGAAAATTCCACCGGTACGACCAGAATTGGCTAACTGTGTTCTGCGGTCCGCCCTGACAATACAGTAAGGCAGGATAGACTTGGGTTGAATCGAAGTGAGGCGGATAGATTACCCATGTATGCATCTGTTTGCCGTCGGTGGTTTGTACCCATCGTTCTTCCACTTTTCCCATGGTCAGTTGGTCGAGAATGTCTTTGTTTTCGAAAGAAAGCTCAACGGCTTTTCCCGATGCAATATCCACGGAATAGATTTCATCGGGTTTTAACATGGAATGGCGTTTGGCAATCAGTTTACCTTTTTCACCCAACGCCACCGAGGCATAGTCATGAACTCCTTCGGTAATTGCTTTCACTTCTTTTGTTATTCGGTCGGCCGTGAAAAGTTGCGTTTTAGCTTGCACGCAAGAGATGATGAATAACGTTCTGTTGTCGGAATTCCATATAAAAGCATCGGTATTGTAATCGAAATTTTCGGTTACGTAAGTTTTTTCTTTTGTTTGAAGATCCATAACGAAAAGGCGGTTTTTGTCCGACTCGTAGCCGTCGCGCTCCATGCTTTGCCAGGCGATATATTTTCCATCGAGAGAGAATTGCGGGTTGGTGTCGTAGCCCGGCATACCTTCTGTAATGTTGGTAGTTTCTTCGGTTTCCACATCGTAAAAATAAATGTCGGAATTGGTGGACAGTGCATATTCCTTTCCTGTTTTTTTGCGACAAGTGTAAGCAACGATTTTACTGTCGGGGCTCCATGCCAGCTGTTCCATTCCGCCAAAGGGCAGCATAGGCGATTCGTAAGGCTCCCCTTCCAGTATATCTTTGGCGTGTTGCAATTTGCCTTCCGAAAAATCGGCTACGAACGGGTGAGGTACTTCCGTTACCCACTGATCCCAATGCTTGTACATCAGGTCGTTGATAATTCGTCCCGATGCTTCGGGTAAATCGGGATAGATGTCGGCAGCTGTGGGTTGCGTTTTTACGTTTTTGACGAACAACACCTTTTTTTCGTCGGGTGAGAAAGCGAAACCGCCGATTCCGCCTTCGATATCGGAAATTTTCTCCCAACCGCTTCCGTCGATGTTCATGGTCCATAGCTGAGACGTACCGTCTTTATCGCTCAGAAAAGTGATTTTTTTCCCGCCGTTTATCCAGCGGGGATTGCTCTCACGGGAATTGGAATGGGTTAATTGTTTTTTCTCCGAACCGTCGGCTCTCATCACGAAAAGCTCTGTATTCGTCTTGTTTTGCGGTATGCTCACATAAGTGACTTCATAAACAATATGCGATTTGTCGGGAGAAACTTGTACTTCGCCAATCCGTCCGAAACTGTACAGCACTTCCGGCGTCATGATGTCGTTTTCTATTTTGGGAGACGACTTCCCGATGATTCCTTCTGCTTCGGATTTTTTATCCGATTTTTGTGTGTTTGTCGTGCATGACAACAACAGGGCTCCTGTTAACATATATGCGATAATCATTGATTTTCTTTTCATAAAAGGATGATTTTAGGTCCGTTTTTGGTTTAATAATTCTTCGGGTCGATAAATTTTTCCGTCTTTCAAGTGGATTGTCCTGTCGGTAAGCGATGCCAGCTGTTCATCGTGAGTGACAATAACGAACGTCTGATTGAGTTTGTCGCGTAACTCAAAGAACAGTTGGTGAAGTTCGGCTTTGTTTTTTGTATCTAAGCTCCCCGACGGCTCATCGGCCAAAACCACCAGCGGATCGTTAATCAAGGATCGGGCTACTGCAACACGCTGTTTTTCACCGCCCGAGAGTTCGGCAGGCTTATGATCCATTCTGCCTGTGAGCCCCATCATATGTAGCAACTCTTTGGCTTTTTTTTCTGCATCGTTGCGTTTTCGGTTCCCGATCAATGCCGGAATCATCACGTTTTCCAGTGCGGTGAATTCGGGCAACAATTGGTGAAACTGAAACACGAAGCCGATATTCTTGTTGCGGAAATCGGAGAGTTCCTTCTCTGCGAGCCGACTCAGGTCGTCGCCATTGAAATAAACTTTCCCGGAATCGGCCCTTTCAAGGGTCCCCATGATCATCAACAACGTGGTTTTTCCTGCACCGCTGGGACCTACAATGGATACGATCTCCCCTTTGTTGACTTCCAAATCGATACCCTTCAAAACTTGAAGATTGCCGAAACTCTTGTATATCTTTTCAACTTTTATCATGAATTAGTTTTTCGTCGCGTATATTTTCGATTTGCGAAGTTAAGAAAAAAGCCGGGAATGTAAACCAAAAAACTGTGGAATATGGTCATTGTCTATTCGACCCACACGCTCAGAGCGATAAAAAGAGCAGCGTTGATTGCTGAATTTTTAAAATTGCAGATTCAACCGCCACATGGAGTACATGTGGAGTACATGCAAAACGTGAAAAACGATGCGCCTTTGGCGTGAAAAGCATCAACTGGACTGTTGTACATTTATTTTGAACTTAGGTTATGTAGTAAAAGCTGAATTTGGTGGATTAATCTTTTTAAGGTGATTTTGCATATAGTGGTCCTGGTTAAGGAATCGGTTCAAATGTCGATTGTTTCGGTCTTTAATTTTTTTTCTATTTTCAGGTTAACTAAAACTAATAAATAATTATCTTTGCCGTACCTCATCATCTTCTAAAATTATCGAATGGATATTAACGAAAATGAAATATTATTGATAAGAGCATTCAAAAAAGGCGATCCGAAAGCTTTTGAAAAACTTTTTAATCGATACCATAAAAATTTATATGCTTATTTAATGCGTCTTCTTGGTTCAAAAGAGGATGCAGAAGAGATTGTGCAAGAAAGTTTTATTAAGATATGGGAAAAAAGAGAGGAATTTATAGAAGGCTATCCGTTTGATGCTCTTCTTTTTAAGATTGCCAAAAATACTTTTTTGAATTTTACTCGCGAAAAAGTCAATCGCAGAGTTTTCGAAGATCATTTTCATCTTCTTGTTGATTTGGACACAAGTGAAGCAGACGATTACATTATTTTTAAGGAAATGCGTGAAATTATTCGGCTTATTATTGATGAAATGCCGCCGAGACGGAGAGAAGTTTTTATTATGAGAAAAATCGAGGGGTTATCGCGAAAGGAAATAGCCGAAAGGATGGGTATTTCGATTATCACGGTGGACAGCCATTTGCTCAAAGCCAATAATTATTTGAAAGATGAACTGAAAAAATACGGTTTGCTTTTGCTCTGCATTTTTGCTATTTAAAACCCAACTTTATCATAATAGTTTTCCCTAACGTTGGATCGATTTGCTCGAATTATTTTTTATTAGTTAGTTCTTACTCTAAATTGAATAACCATTAAGTTTATTTTTTATGAAAAATATACAACCTTTCACTATTTTAAGAAAGTAATTGTGAGCCAATAATTTAAACAGGAATACTCCTTGTTGTTTTATTTTTTTTGTTGCATTTTCCAAAATTTTCTGAAAACAAAGTCATAGTTTTCCCCTTTTGAAGTGTATTCATATAAAAGGGCAAGATCCAAATGAATCATTTCAAAGAAACAATGCATCGATTTTTTTCCGGTTCGTATTCGGAAAATGATCTAAAAAACTTGTTCCTATGGCTAAACAGCGAAAAAGGGCATGCCGAAATGGGTCGGTTGTTTGACGATAACCGCCTTTCGGGCGATGTTGATGAAGATATTCCCGTGGATTCCGAAAAGATGCTTGAACACATTCGTAAAGGTATCCGACACAGGAAATCGCTTAAAATCAAACGCGCTTTTAACCGGTTGTTGCCTTATGCAGCCGTGCTGATCCTGGTGTTGGGGTCGGTTTTCTTCTTTTCTCATAAAAAGAACATTGATAAGGCAGCTTTTAATAACAGAGTAGTTACCGTAATTACCCAAAACGGCCAGCGCTCACAGGTTATCTTGCCCGACAGCTCGATTGTTTGGCTGAATTCGGGAACCACGCTCACATACCGTCATAATTTTTCTAAACATCGGAGAGAAGTTGTATTGAATGGCGAAGCTTTTTTTAAGGTTGTGCACAACGAGAAATTGCCATTCGACGTTCATTGTAACGATGTCGTGGTGTCGGTATTGGGAACGGAATTTGATGTTAATGCGTATCCCGAAACGGGAAAAGTCTGTGTAGCGCTCGAATCGGGCAAAGTGGCATTGTCCCACAGCCGGATCGAATCGGTCAACTATACCCTAAAACCGGGTCAAATAGCTGCTTATGACTTGACGCAAAATACCATTCACGTAGATGAATTTGATGTTTCACAATATGCTTCGTGGAAAGACGGGCTTTTGGTATTTAAAAACGAACCGATAAAAACGGTTTTCGAAAAGTTGGAAAGGTGGTATAATATCGATATTGAAGTAACGGATGAAACGGTATATGAATCTATTTTTACGGGAACCATTCAAAACGAAAGTTATGAACAGATATTCAGGCTTATTGAATATTCTTGCCCGGTGAAATGTCAGATTAATCATAATTCCGATTCGGCATCGCTTCCCAAAGTCATCATTTCAAAAAAATAACATGTAAAACCCTAAAAACTGTTTGTCTATGAAAAAGAGTGTATTCTAGAAAACAAATCATTGAATTTGTTTACCATTTATTTCTAAAAACTGCCAATTACAATATTTAGTCGAATTATTAACTCAAATTTTAAAACAACAAATGGAAAATAGTTATTATGCAATTGTTTCCGGTTTGCAAAAAATTCGGAAATCGAAATTATGTAAGGCCATGAGAGCCGGGTTGTTTTTTGCAATGATTTGCATTACTCAGGCACTGGCGTCGGATAGTTACGCGCAGGATACGAGGTTAAGCCTGAATATAGAAAATCGACCCATTCAAGAAATTCTGGAAATTATCGAAGAGCAGACGGAGTTTCGTTTTATGTATGATGCAACAATAGTTGATTTGCATCAAAAGAAAAGCATTAAATGCAAGAATCAGTCGGTAGCCAAAATCTTGGACGATCTTTTCAAAGATTCGGGAATCAGCTACAAGATTGAAGATCGGCAAATTGCTTTGAGCCGTAGCGGGATCCGGAGCAATTCTCAACAAACTACGCAGCAGCAACTTACTGTTACAGGTAAAGTAACGGATCAGGACGGTCAACCATTACCCGGAACCACTGTGATGATTAAAGGTACCACTCAGGGAACAATAACCGATGCAGATGGCAACTACTCATTAAGCGATGTTCCTTCGGATGCCACCCTCGTTTTTTCGTTTGTAGGTATGGAAACACAAATTATTTCAGTCAATGAAAGGAGTATCATTAATGTAGTGATGCGGAGCGATACCAAATTGCTTGATGAAGTGGTTGTTGTAGGATATGGTACCACATCGACTAGAATGGCAGTAGGAGCAATAAGTTCTCTAAAGACAGATAAGATCGAAGATCTTCCGTTCAGCAACACGGCGTTAGCACTACAGGGAAGAACACCAGGATTGATTATTGAACCTTCAGGAGGGGAACCAGGAGCAAAACCCCGACTATCTATACGTGGAGGAGGCACTCCTCTCTATGTAATCGATGGGGTAGTAAGAAGTGAGTATGATTTTAACTCACTAAATGCATCAGACATTGAAAAGATGAGTGTTTTGAAAGATGCAAGTGCCACAGCTGTTTATGGATCGCGTGCAGGTGATGGTATTGTGTTGGTACAGACTAAAAAAGGGAAGATGGAGAAATTGACTATTCAGTATACAGGGGGAATCGATTTTAGCAGACCCACCGTTTTACCGAAGAAAATAGGCGCTTTGGATTATGTGCTTGCTGTAAACCAGGCTGCTGAATATGATGGGCGTACACCGTTGCCCTATTCTCAAGAGGATATTGAAAAAATTCGGAGCGGATCGGATCCTTATGGCAAGATCACATCTAACACTGATTGGATGGGATTAGCGCTTGATGATTATGGAATGGGGACTAGGCATAACTTGTCGTTTTCAGGTGTAAGTCCCAATGGTATCAATATTTATACGGCGGTGGGATATCTAAAACAAGATCCTATTTTTAAAGAGAAACACAACAACCGGTTCGATCGATATAATCTCCGCAGCAATGTTTCTACCACTTTTCAGGAAATTGGACTTGAAATAGGTGTAAACATTGATGCGGCTCGCGAAAAAAGAAATCCCACAGTTTGGGGGAACTATACAGTCTGGAGTCAGTTGATGAATGTCAAACCCAACTATGCGGCATTCAATCCTGATGGCACATATACTTCTATCTCTGTTCATCCACTTGTGATTTTGGATAAGAGAGCGGGTTACGACCGTCAGAACGACAAATATATCAACACCCAGCTTTATGCCAATTGGGATGTGGCTGCTGTTGAAGGACTTCGGTTGGGTGTAATAGGAAATGTAAGGTATGGAGATTGGAATCAAAAGATATTTCAATCTAAAGCCCCTCAGTATCAGCCTGATGGACAGGTAGTGCCATATACCAGTAATTTTCTAAGAATGGCAAATTCAAGAAGCAACGAGATTTCGTTCGATGTGAATGCTATATATAAAAAGAGTATTAATTTACACAATTTTGAATTGCAGACGGTTTACAATTTTTATCGGTCATATGATGAGAATTTTTGGGCACAAAGGGAACGTTATATTTCTTCACAGTTTGATCAGCTTTTTGCAGGTGATGCATCTACTCAAAAAAATGAAGGTTCGGCATCAGAAAGTGCCCGCTTGGGGTATGTAGGGCGTGTAAAATATGACTGGAACAGGCGCTATTTGTTTGAAGGTAATTTTAGAATAGATGTGTCAGACAACTTCCCGAAGGGAAAGAGAACTGGTTTTTTCCCATCAGGAGCTGTTGGTTGGGTTGTATCTGAAGAACCGTTTATGGAAAAATTAAGAGAAGACAACATTATAAACTTTTTCAAAATTCGCAGTTCATATGGTGTCGTGGGTCTAGAAAGCGGTGTGCGTTTTGGTTATCTTCCTGTTTACGATCTTATTTCTCAGTCAACTGTAATTGACGGTGAGTTTACACCTGGTTTTCGAGAAGGTCCTCTTGTATCGGATGACTTGAGCTGGTATACTCGTCAGGTATTTGACATTGGATTTGATATGTCATTTCTCAATGATCGTCTTTATGCATCATTTGATTATTATTTCTATCGTACGAAAGGATACCTGATGGCTCCGCAAAACCGGTATACTACACCGTTGGGAAAAAGCTTGCCTTATGTAAAGAGTGAAAGTGCTCACCGCAGGGCGGGTTATGAAGCGAATATACGTTGGAAAGATGAAATAAATGGTTTTTCGTATGATTTAGGTCTTAATTTTACCAGTTATGATGAGTTATGGGAGAAGAAAGAAGATGAACAGCTTTCAGCATTGATGAATCCTAATACACGCATTACTCATGTGAAAAACTATTACGGATCAGCATATAAAACATACGGTCTTTATCAATCAATAGAGGATATTATCAATAGTCCAAGACGGGAAAGTGCCAATGAGCTTAAACCTGGAGATCTCCATTTTGCAGATCTGAATGGTGACGGGAAAATTGATAGTGAAGATTTTCAGCGGATAGGGAAACCTACATTTCCCTCTTTTTCGTATGGCTTTGATTTTAATCTTGAATACAGGAATTTCTTTCTTAACGGACTACTTCAGGGAACCGGTACCCGCTACAAGGAATTGGCAGGCTTTATGAGGGCATCCAACACTGAGTATCTTACTTATGATTTTCAACTAGACTATTGGAGACCTGATAATAGAGATGCCGCCTTTCCACGGTTATCTACTTATCAGAATTTGAATGCAGGTCAGAATTATACTGTTTCTGCTGATTTTTGGTATAAGAATGCGGCATATCTCAGAGTGAAGTCGCTCCAGTTCGGTTATGACTTCAAGAAATTTCTTGTCAACACTAAGGGAATATCATCTGTAAAAGTGTCGATAGCGGCTACAAATCCTATTACATTTTCAAGGGTAAATCAATATTTTGATCCAGAATTATCATCTAATGAAGGGTATGCATATCCTACACAGAAGTCCTATTCATTTATTTTAAATGTTGCATTCTAAATATAATATTAAAGATTATGAAAAATAATTATATCAATCAACTTATTATTGTTCTCTTTCTTATCATGTTTTCGGCATGCGAGGATGCCCTTAATACAAGGCCACTAGATAAGTTTCCTGGTGATCTAGTTTGGGCTGATCCTGTTACAGCCCAGTATTTTGTCAATGATGCCTATGGAATATTGGGCTGGTTGATTCAGGATGATGCATGGTCAGACAATATGGTGCTGAATCCTTCACAGTCATTCGACTGTAATTTGGTTCAGGAGAATTTCACCAATGAGACCAATTTTGGCTGGAATATTTATGGTGATATCAGAAAATGTAATATGATATTGCAGAAAGTGGGTGAATCTAATTTTCCAGAGCAGGATAAGCAATTGATGGCTGGAGAGGCTTATTTTTTAAGAGCTACGGCATATTTTGCTGCTGCTCGTAAGTTCGGTCCTTTAATGATTGTAGATAGAGTGCTGACACCTGAAGATGATCTTGAGTTGCCACGTGCAGAAAACATAAAAAAGATGTACGATTTTATACTCAAGGATCTAGATGAAGCAGCCAAAAGACTGCCGGTAATTGTAGAAAGAGGGCGTATCAGCAAAGGAGCAGCTCTTGCTCTAAAAGCGGAGGTCGCATTGCATGGAGCAGCTTATCTTAGCAACAATGACGATAAGGATAATTACTATCAGCAGGGAATCAAAGCGAGTGAAGATCTTTTTGCTTTGGATGTCTATACATTGGATTCAGACTATCAGGGAATGTTCAATACATTTTCAGGTGGGAACAATTCTCCCGAGATTATTTTGGCGCAGTACCGTCTGGAAGCAAATACTGTAATGGCTGACACATGGATGCAAAACTTAGTACCCAATATGGGGGGGGATAAAGCAAAAGAAGGAGTGCTCGAAAGGTGGCCGCTGGATAAGCCATTCGAAGGGTGGCTTGAGAAGACACCTTCACAGGAGGTAACAGATGCCTATCTTGTAAAAGACATTGATGGTAAGGCCAAGATGTGGAATGAGACTTCCTATTATGACTCGTTTATACCTGGTGAGAGCAGTGTGTATGATGCGATTTATCGCCATAGGGACAGCCGCTTTTATGCAAATATTGTATGTGACAGTTCTATGTTTTTCACTTCACTTGTTACCACTCGTCTTGGAGGGAATACCCACTATCTTTCCAACGTACAACAGGATCGTCACATGACCAAAAGCGGTTATTTATTTCGTAAAGGAATTTATGAAGATAATTGGCTATATTACAATGTACCAACAAATTATCATTATGTAATACTTCGACTTGGACGATCTTACCTCAATTATGCCGAACTGCAATTGAGAATGTATGGGGAAAGCGGAAAGGCGATAGCTGTAGAATTTATTAACAAGACAAGAACTATACATGGTGAATTGCCTCCGCTTGATTCATCTCTTTCGCTTCAGGAAGTGTGGAATTCGTATAAAATTGAAAGAAGAGCGGATTTACTCCAAGAGAATGATCGTTATTGGTCGCTACTTCGATGGGGCAAAGAGGAATCATTGCCAGTAATTCCAGAGTTGAATAGTATACCAACTGCTATTTCCATTGCTGAAGATGGAAAGAGCTTTGAAATTATCCCTGTTCCAGCTGTTACAGGAGCGAATTCGCGTCGGTTTACTACTAAGCGATATTTGTTGCCAGTACCCCGCAGCGAAGTCATAGAAAATCCGAATTTAAAACAAAATCCTGGTTGGGAATAATTTTATATATATAGAATTCAATTAAAAAAAATAGATAATTATGAAAACAATAAAAATATCTACCACCCTTTTTATCTTGTTCATCTTGAGCTCGTGTTTAACCGCTGGCCTTGAGGATTTGCCAGTATATGAAGAGGCTGAGATAACTAATTTTAAGTTTGAATATAGATGGGCAGAAAAAGAAGGTATAAGCGACGTGTTGCGTGTAAAACCCCTCAATACTGAGTTATCAATAAACGGTGACAAGCAGGAAGTTAGGTGCAAGATTATTGTTCCTCCTGCAGATGCACAAAGATTTACCGAAACTGTAAGGAATAATGTTATGATTGACAATATTGTGGGTTATGCTTCAATCTCCACTGCTGCATCTATCAAACCCTTGGGAAATGCCCCAGTGCTTGGGATACCAGGTGATTTCAGTCAGCAAACCATGCACTATGAGGTGATAGCTGCAGATCAGAAGACAAAGAAAACGTGGAGTCTGATAATTGAGTCTTTTGATAAGTAAATTGATTACCTTTATTGCCAAATTAGAATGAGGTTGTTTCTATTAAACAGCCTCATTCCTGGATTATTAAAATGATTAGATAAGATAATGAATAAACAATTTTTTATTATTTGTATATTATTCTTGTTGTTGACTGGTTATAGCTATTCTCCACAAGAGCTTTTATTCACGGACTTTGGAATAATGCCCGACAGTAGAGAAAACTCTTCAACCGCAGTAAACGCTCTAGTCAGTTTTTTACAATTGCGTAGTGATACAGCTCACCTAACTATTACATTTCCAAAGGGACGATATGATTTTTATGAAGAAGGTGCTTTTGAAAGAGAATATTATATTTCCAACCATGATCAGGTCAACCCCAAGAAAGTAGGGTTTGCGTTGGAAAATATACAGAATATAACAATTGACGGTAATGGATCAGAACTAATATTTCATGGAAGGATGATTCCCATGGCATTATTGAACAGCAGCAATGTGATCCTAAAGAATTTTTCTGTCGATTTTGAGGTACCAGCACTGCGTCAACTTCGCATACTGGATGTGGATAGGGATCAAGATCAGATCATTGCAGAGATCTATCCCAAAGGGAATTACCGCATCTCCGATGAACAATTGATACTACTGGGTGAAGAATATGAACTGGTACCTTATTTTGCCATGCCTTTTAGTCCTACAAAACGTTTAGCATATAACCGTCAGGATGTGGATTTTCGGCCTACTTCGATCGTTGAACTGTCATCTGATACTTTTCAGATTTCAGGGTGGAACCAGATTCTTTACACTTCACCCGAAGAGCGATTTGTACTACGTTCTGGCGCTCGTCCTACACCAGGGATCTTTATCAGTGAAAGTCGAAATATTGTACTAGAAAACGTGACGGTACATTATGCCGAAGGGATGGGTTTACTTGCGCAGATGACAGAAAATATCACCCTTGAGGGATTCAGTGTATCCCTCAAGGGTGATGATGATCCCCGTTTCTTTACTACACAGGCTGATGCCACGCATTTTTCTGCTTGCAAGGGAGTCATTATGTCTCAGAATGGGCTCTATGAGAATATGGCAGATGATGCCATCAATGTGCATGGCACTTATCTGCGTGTTACTGCGAGAGTAGATGATCAGACTCTGCGGGCACGTTATATGCATCCTCAGACGTGGGGATTCTTGTGGGGTGAACCAGGAGATAGTGTTCAATTTGTGGAGTCGGAAAAGATGGAGTTGGTGGAAAATTTTATTAGCATCATTACAGAGATTAGGGCAATTGATCAACCTACTAACTTTGGCGCAAAGGAGTTTGAAATCAGATTTGCGGATGTATTGCCCGATACGATTTCAGAAAATGGTGAATTTGGGATTGAAAATCTGACTTGGACACCAGAAGTGATTTTTTCGGGCAACACGATCCGCAACAATCGAGCAAGAGGAACCCTCTTTAGTACGCCTCGGCGAGTGGTATGTGAGGACAATCTATTCGACCATACCCATGGCGCAGCCATATTGCTTTGTGGCGACTGTAACGGATGGTATGAATCAGGAGCTTGTCGTGAGGTGATTATCCGTAATAATCGTTTTGTGAATTCGCTTACTGCCAATTACCAGTTTACCAATGCAGTGATATCGATTTATCCAGAGATTCCGAACTTGGAGGTTCAACAGCAGTTTTTTCATTCCGGTATTGTAATTGAGAACAATGTTTTTGAGATGTTTGACCGACCAGTATTATATGCTAAGTCGACCGATGGGCTCATATTCAAAGAAAATGAGGTGATTTGTAACGATGATTTTTTACCTTTTCATTGGAACGCTTATCCTTTCTTTTTTGAACGAGTACAGAATGTGTTAATTGAACAAAATCATTTTGGTTGGGAGTTTGACAGTAAAAAAGATATCAGAGTTGAGTTTTCAGAAGAAGGCAGTGTGATATTTGTTCCCTGATAAGAACTTAATTGATATGAAAGACAAAAGACAGTTGAGTGGAAAGAAGATCCATTTTATTCCCTCCATGCATCATAGAATTTATTTGCCTGATATACGGCAGCTTGTTAAAACATTAAGAGCCATAATTCTTTCGATTGATAATCAAGCAATGAACTATCAATAGATTCGCTACAAATTTAGTTTAATCCGGTTATGAATCAAACAAAAAATAATCATCAGGAAAGAGAGGGAGGGCGTTTGGTGTCGCTCGATTTTTTTAGGGGATTTACCATGCTTT
>CAYUIY010000022.1:0-25880 GCA_964444915.1 uncultured Dysgonomonadaceae bacterium | reverse complement strand
CATCTGCCAATTCTTTCACTCGCCCGTGATATAAATACCCGTTTCTGTCGAACACGACTTTTTCAATACCGGCTTCTTTGGCATTCTTGGCGATAAGTTCACCAACTTTTGCAGCCTTCTCTTTTTTAGGAAGTTTATCTTCCATTTTCAACGAAGAAGCCGAAGCCAATGTCGTTCCTGTTACATCATCGATGATCTGGGCGTAAATTTGTTTATTGCTTCTATACACAGAAAGACGCGGACGTTCAGCCGTTCCTGAAATCTTCTTGCGAATACGGGCTTTTATTTTTAATCTTCTTTTTTCTTTTTCTAACATAGTAATTTCAGTTTACGTGCATTATTTAGCTGCTGTTGTTTTACCGGATTTACGACGAATTTGTTCTCCCACAAAACGAATACCTTTTCCTTTATAGGGTTCGGGTTTACGGAAAGAACGAATTTTTGCACATACCTGACCGAGGAGTTGTTTATCGCAAGACTCCAAGATAATAAGCGGATTTTTGTTTCTTTCCATTTTGGTTTCCACTTTTATTTCCGGTGCCAATTGCATGATAATATTATGGGTGTAACCCAGCGACAGCTCAAGGTTTTGCCCGGTGTTGGAAACACGATAACCTACTCCCACAACTTCCAATTCTTTTCGGAAACCTTCCGATACGCCCACCACCATGTTGTTGATCAGCGTTCGATAAAGTCCATGTAATGACCG
Source organism: uncultured Dysgonomonadaceae bacterium (assembly GCA_964444915.1). Taxonomy (GTDB): domain Bacteria; phylum Bacteroidota; class Bacteroidia; order Bacteroidales; family Dysgonomonadaceae; genus Anaerorudis. Next base: position 25,171 of record CAYUIY010000022.1, on the reverse strand, counting down.
TTGTTGCTTTTCGTCTGAACTTCTTGTTAGCGTAATTGTACCATTGTCAATTTCCACCCCTATAGAGGGATCGACTTGTTGTGTTAATTCGCCTTTCGGACCTTTCACAACAACCGTATTATCTTTTCCCAATGTAACTGTTACTCCATCAGGAATCGATATGGGTAATTTTCCTATTCTTGACATCGTTTTCTTCTCCTCAAATCAATATACATAACACAATACTTCCCCACCTACTTTTTCTCGGCGGGCTTCTTTATCTGTCATTACTCCTTTGGAAGTAGACACTATGGCTATACCTAAGCCGTTCAATACACGAGGCATATCTTTATAGCCTACATACTTACGTAAACCGGGAGTAGATACGCGAATCAATTTCTTAATTGCATTTACTTTATTCACCGGATCGTATTTCAGAGCAATCAAGATGGTGCCCTGAGGTCCGTCATCTACAAACTTATAATTAAGAATGTAGCCCTGATCAAAAAGAATTTTTGTAATGTCTTTTTTCAAATTCGATGCGGGAATTTTCACCACCCGGTGATTTGCCTGGATAGCGTTTCTTAGCCGCGTCAAATAATCTGCTATTGGGTCTGTCATATATATAAATAATTTAAATTGATCCCGCCTGTCGGGACAATATTTAATTAAAATCGTATTATTTCCTTTACCAACTTGTTTTCTTTACACCCGGAATTAAACCAGCTGAAGCCATTTCTCTGAATTGAATACGAGAGATCCCAAACTGACGCATATATCCCCTGGATCGGCCGGATATTTTGCACCGATTGTGCAAACGTACGGGCGATGCGTTTTTTGGAATGGTTTGAAGGGCTTCATAGTCGCCTTCTGCCAAGTATTTAGCTCTTTTCTCGGCATATTTAGCAACCATTTTTGCTCTTTTAACTTCACGGGCTTTTAATGATTCTTTTGCCATTTCTTACTGTTTTTTCTCGTTTTTAAAAGGTAATCCAAATTCTCTCAACAAAGCGTATCCTTCTTCGTCGGTAGAAGCTGTGGTAACAAAGGTAATATTCATACCTAACAAGCGCGAAATTGTATCGATATGAACCTCGGGAAAGATAATTTGTTCTTCAATACCCAACGTATAATTGCCTTTTCCGTCGAGCTTACTATCAATTCCCTTGAAGTCGCGAATACGAGGTAATGCAATACGAATCAGTCTTTCCAAAAATTCATACATCCTTTCTCTACGCAACGTTACCCGCACACCGATAGGCATTTTTTTACGCAATTTGAAATTCGAAATATCTTTGCGCGAATAGGTCGGTACCGCTTTTTGTCCGGTAATAGCCGTCAGTTCGTTAATTGCCGTATCAATGATTTTTTTGTCGGCCACAGCTACCCCCAATCCTTGATTGATCACAATTTTCTCCAGCTTGGGAACCTGCATGACGCTTTTGTACCCAAACTCTTTCATCAAAGCAGGAACGATACGTTCTTTATATTCTTCTTTTAAATTTACCTCATAATTCATTTGATTTCCTCCCCTGATCTTTTAGCGTAACGTACCAATTTACCTTCACTATTCAATCGTCTCCCAATACGCGTAGGTTTTCCGCTTTTCGGATCTATCGGATTCAAATTCGATATATGTACGGGAGCTTCAATTTTTTCAATTCCACCCTGCGGATTTCTCGCATTGGGCTTCGAATGTTTCGATACAATATTTACGCCTTCAACAATAGCACGTTGTTTTGCAACATCTACCTTGAGTACACGTCCGGTTTTTCCTTTATCTTCACCGGCATTCACGTAAACAATATCGCCTTTTTTAATATGTAACTTGCTCATCGCTTTTTCGTTTTAATGAATTAAAGTACTTCAGGCGCTAAAGAGACGATCTTCATGTTGGTGGAATGAAGCTCACGGGCAACAGGCCCAAAAATGCGGCTTCCTCTCAACTCGCCTGCGTTAGTCAACAATACACAGGCATTATCGTCAAATCGTATGTAAGAGCCATCCGGACGACGAATTTCTTTTTTCGTACGAACAACGACCGCTTTCGATACAGCACCTTTTTTGATATTGCTCGAAGGGATCACATTTTTAATGGCGACAACAATAATGTCCCCTACAGTGGCATACTGTTTTCCGCTTGCGCCCAATACACGGAGACACAATACCTCTTTTGCGCCACTGTTGTCGGCAACCGTTAACTTTGTTTCCTGTTGTATCATAATTATTTAGCTCTTTCTATTACTTCCACAACTCTCCATCTCTTGGTTTTACTCAAAGGACGGGTTTCCATGATTCTTACCGTATCGCCTATATTACAGTCGTTTTTTTCGTCGTGAACATGAAATTTCTTTGTTTTATTAACAAACTTCCCATAAACAGGATGTTTTTCTTTCCATTTCACGACCACAGTGACGGTTTTGTCCATTTTATTACTGAAAACGACCCCGACTTTTTCTTTTCTTAAATTTCTCGTTTCCATTTATTTTATGCTTTTTTCAATTCTCTGGCACGTAATTCCGTATAAATACGCGCAATTTCTTTGCGTTTGTGCTTTATAGAACATGGATTGTCCAACGGAGTAATTGCATGACTTATACGCAATTGAGTTAGTGCAATTTTTTCCGCTTCCAGTTTCTCTCTCAAATCCCTTTCGGATAACTCTTTTAATTCATCTTTTCTTGTCTTCATATCTCATAACAATTTTAGGGATTTACATAATCTCTTCTTACCACAAATTTAGTGGTAACGGGCAGCTTTTGAGCAGCCAAACGCAATGCTTCCTTTGCTACTTCGTAAGGAACGCCATCTACCTCGAACAGAATTCTTCCCGGCGTAACAGGGGCAACAAATCCTTCCGGATTTCCTTTCCCTTTACCCATACGTACCTCAGCAGGTTTTTTAGTTATCGGCTTGTCGGGAAATATTCGTACCCACACCTGCCCTTCACGTTGCATATAACGTGTCACAGCAATACGTGCAGCTTCTATTTGTCGGCTGGTAATCCATTTCGATTCCAACGATTTTATTCCGAATGAACCGAAGGCCAACTGATTGCCACGTTGAGCATTGCCCTTCATGCGGCCTTTCTGCTGTTTTCTGAACTTTGTTTTTTTCGGCTGTAACATTTCAATTTAATTTCAAACGTTTTTCTTACTTTTTCTGCTTCTTCTTGAGCCTCTCCCTCCTTCGGATCGACCTCCACGTCCACCTCTACCATGAAAACGACTTTCTTTTTGAGAAGTAAATGAAGGAGCAAGATCTACCTTTCCGTATACTTCGCCTCGGCATATCCATACTTTAACGCCGATTAGACCAACTTTGGTCAAAGCTTCAGCCTGGTAGTAGTCGATATCGGCACGGAAAGTATGCAATGGAACCCTTCCTTCTTTATATATTTCTGAGCGCGCCATTTCGGCACCGCCTAAACGACCGGAAACCTGAATTTTAATGCCTTCGGCTCCCATTCGCATGGTTGAAGCGATGGCCATTTTTACAGCACGACGATAAGCAATTTTTCCTTCGATCTGGCGAGCCACATTGTTTGCCACAATAACGGCATCCAATTCCGGCTTTTTAACTTCAAAAATATTGATCTGAACGTCTTTATCTGTAATTTTCTTTAATTCTTCTTTTAGTTTATCCACTTCCTGTCCACCTCTACCGATAACAATTCCCGGACGGGCAGTACAAATAGTAATGGTAATCAGTTTCAGCGTTCGTTCAATAACAATGCGCGATACACTTGCTTTTGCCAGACGAGCATTCAAATATTTTCGTATTTTGCTATCTTCAAGCAAATTCTCTCCATAATTTTCTCCGCCATACCAATTAGAGTCCCACCCTCTGATGATTCCTAAACGATTTGATATTGGATTTACTTTCTGTCCCATCTACTAATTATTATTTTGTTGTTCTTGTTCGTGTTCGTGTTCTGTGTTATAAGTATCCACAATCAATGTAACATGATTTGAACGTTTACGGATTCTGTGAGCACGTCCTTGCGGAGCCGGACGAAGTCTTTTCAAAGTAGGACCTTCGTTTACAAAAACCGTTTTAATGTATAACTCGCCCGTTTCTGCTTTTCTCTCGTTTTTTTGCTCCCAATTCGAAATGGCAGACAGCAACAATTTCTCCATTTTGCGCGATGCTTCTTTATTTGAGAATTTCAACACACCTAATGCCTTAAAAACTTCCATTCCGCGAATCATATCGGCCACATAACGCATTTTCCGAGGAGAGCTCGGAACGTTTCTCAACGTAGCTAAAGCAACATTTTTGCGGCTTTCTTTTCTTTTTTCGGCTGCTATTCTTTTTCTAACACTCATGTTTTTTCTGTTTTTATTGGTTTTAGGCCCTTATTTTATTTCTTTCTGCTGCCGGCATGCCCACGAAACGTACGAGTTGGCGCAAACTCTCCAAGTTTATGACCAACCATATTTTCCGTAATATAAACGGGAATGAATTTGTTCCCGTTATGAACAGCGATGGTATGTCCAACAAAATCAGGAGAAATCATCGAAGCGCGCGCCCAGGTCTTGATCACGGATTTTTTTCCGCTTTCATTCATAGCGAGCACTTTCTTTTCCAATTTTAAATTAATATACGGGCCTTTTTTTAATGATCTACTCATAGTTATCTGTTAATTGATCGGATTACTTCTTCTTTTTTCTTTTTTCGATAATATACTTCGAAGAATGTTTTTTGGGAGACCTTGTCTTTAATCCCTTCGAATATAAACCCTTCGGAGATCTAGGATGGCCTCCTGAAGCACGTCCTTCGCCACCACCCATCGGGTGATCGACCGGGTTTTTGGCAACCCCACGTGTATGCGGACGATACCCCAACCATCTTCCTCTACCGGCTTTACCCGATTTCTCCAGAATATGGTCTGGATTACTAACACTACCAATCGTAGCTTTACATGAAGACAGAATTTTGCGAATTTCGCAGGAAGGCATTTTAATAATGGCATAGTTGTCTTCACGCGAAACCAACTGTGCAAATGCTCCTGCCGAACGCACCAATTTGGCACCTTCTCCGGGGCGTAACTCAATATTATGAATTACTGTTCCCAACGGAATATGCGACAAAGGCAACGTATTTCCAATTTCAGGCGCTGCATTTGGTCCCGACATTACTGTAGTTCCTACTTGCAACCCGTTTGGAGCAAGGATATACGATTTTTCACCATCGGCGTAATACAACAAAGCAATACGCGCTGAGCGATTCGGATCATATTCTATACTCTTAACAACCGCAGGAACTCCATCTTTCTTTCTCTTGAAATCGATAAATCTGTAACGTCTTTTGTGTCCGCCACCAATATAACCTATTGTCATTTTACCCCGATTGTTGCGGCCACCGGTACTTTTCTTACCTACTACAAGAGATTTTTCCGGTTTGGTTGCAGTGATATTATCAAATTTATTAATAATCTTGTTTCTTTGCCCCGGTGTTGTAGGCTTAAATTTTCGTAGTCCCATTTCTCTATTTAGATATTACTGAATAAATCGATTTTTTCTCCTTCTCTCAGAGTAACAATAGCTTTTTTATACGATGGCGTACGACCTTCGACAACCCCCGATTTGGTGTAACGCTTCTTAAGCTTCCCTTTATATCGCATTGTGTTTATACGTTCTACGTGAACACCATAAAGCTCTTCTATCGCGTTTTTGATTTCAATTTTGTTGGCACTAGGAACAACAATGAAACCGTAACGGTTATCGAATTTTTCCGTTATCGCGCTCTGTTTTTCTGTAAAAATTGGCTTAATAATTATCCCCATTGTATTATTCCTTATGCTTTTAATAATAAATTATCAATTATGCCAACGGCCGATTCGGTAAGTACCAAATTTGCACAATCCATTATTTTATAGGCATTTATGTCGGAAGCCGTTATAATATTAACTTTGCTTAAATTTCGAGCCGACAAATATACGTTTTTATTTTGACTTGGCAAAACGAAAAGCAGCTTTTTATCAGCGAGTTGCAGATTTTTGGTCAACTCCACAAACTGCTTTGTTTTGGGTTCGTCGAAATCGAAATCTTCAATCACCGTAATGGCATTGTTCTTTGCTTTTAAAGAAAGAGCCGATTTACGAGCCAATGTTTTTTCTTTCTTATTCAGCTTGAAACCATACTTTCTGGGACGTGGACCAAACACACGCCCACCACCTACCAATAAAGGCGAATTGATATCTCCTCTACGCGCTCCTCCACTTCCTTTCCGACGAATAAGCTTTCGGGTACTTCCCGATACTTCGCTTCTTTCTTTCGTTTTGTGAGTACCTTGACGTTGGTTGGCCAAGTAATGTTTTACGGCTAACCATAGAACATGCTCGTTAGGTTCAATTCCGTAAATGGAATCATTAAGCGTCACTTTCTTGTCGGTTACTTCACCTTTTATATTATATACATTTAATTCCATTTTATTTCTCTATTAATACAATTGAACCATTGTATCCCGGCACAGAACCTTTTACAACTAAAAGATTATGTTCGGGTATTACTTTTATAACCTGAAGATTTTGAACGGTTACCCGTTTATTCCCCATTTGTCCGGCCATACGTGTTCCTTTAAATACTTTTGCAGGATAAGACGCCGCACCAATAGACCCCGGTGCACGCAACCTGTTGTGTTGACCGTGAGTGGACTCGCCCACTCCGCCAAACCGGTGACGTTTTACAACACCCTGAAAGCCTCTACCCTTCGAGGTGCCGATTACGTCTACAAAAACAGTATCCTTAAAAAGATCAACAGTGATTTCGGATCCTACCTTATAGGCATCTCCAAATCCTTTGAACTCGGCCAAGTATCTCTTCGGAGTTACTCCTGCCTTTTTGAAATGACCCTTCTCGGGTTGGGTTGTGTGTTTGTCTTTTTTATCGACAAAACCCAGCTGCAAAGAGTCATAACCATCTTTTTCGACAGTTTTTATCTGAGTAACTACGCAAGGACCAGCTTCGATAACAGTGCATGGAATATTTTTTCCCTCGGCACTGAAAACGGATGTCATTCCGATTTTTTTTCCAATCAATCCTGGCATTTCTCTGTTGTTTTTATTACCTCTACTCTTTCTTCCTCAAGAAATACTTTAAGAGGTGTAGTTAATAATCCTATTATAATATACGTAAAAAATTTACCTTAAAAAAATTACAACGTCCCTTTCCCATGTAAAATAATTTCATGAGATTTGTTAGACTTTCTCTCATTTGTGTCATTTGTGCGGCAAGCACACTTTCGGAAAACGGGAAATCACACCTTAATTTCCACCTCCACACCGCTTGGCAATTCGAGTTTCATCAGCGCATCGATTGTTTTCGCCGTCGAATTATAGATATCGATAAGGCGTTTAAACGATGAAAGTTCGAATTGTTCGCGCGACTTTTTGTGGACAAACGTCGAACGGTTTACCGTAAATATCCGCTTATGGGTTGGTAGCGGAATAGGACCGCTCACCACAGCTCCTGTAGATTTTACCGTTTTTACGATTTTTTCTGCCGATTTATCGACCAGCGTATAATCGTATGATTTCAGCTTTATTCTGATTTTTTGGCTCATAAATTTATATGTTATTTAATCAATTCCACACGACCTTTTACATCTGCCAACACCTGTCTTGCAATGGAAGGAGATACTTCTTCATAATGCGAAAAACTCATAGTAGACGTTGCGCGTCCTGAAGTGATGGTACGTAAGGAAGTCACATAACCAAACATTTCGGCAAGCGGAGCTTTTGCTTTTACAATACGGGCTCCCGAACGGTTCGACTCCATGCCTTCGATCTGACCGCGTCGTTTATTGAGGTCGGCAATCACATCTCCCATACTTTCTTCGGGTGTAACCACTTCAACTTTCATAATGGGTTCGAGTAATACCGGTCCGGCTTTCTCGGCTGCATGTCTGAATGCCTGGATGGCACAAATCTCAAACGACAATTGATCGGAGTCAACCGGGTGGTACGAACCGTCAATTAGAGTCACTTTCAGATTGTTCAACGGGTAACCGGCAAGAACGCCATTCTTCATTGCCTGCAAGAAACCTTTTTGAACAGAGGGAATAAATTCTTTTGGAATATTTCCTCCTTTTACTTGATCAACAAATTGAAGTTCACCTTCAAAATCTTTATCAACAGGTTCGATGCGTACAATGATATCGGCAAATTTACCGCGACCACCCGTCTGTTTCTTATACACTTCGCGTAATTCGACAGGTCGGGTAATAGCTTCTTTGTAAGCCACCTGAGGCCGTCCTTGGTTACATTCGACTTTAAATTCTCGTCTCAAACGATCAACGATGATTTCCAAGTGAAGCTCTCCCATACCCGAAATAATGGTCTGACCGGTTTCTTCATCGGTCTTAACCGTGAAGGTGGGATCTTCTTCTGCCAGTTTCGATAACCCATGCGACAGTTTGTCGAGGTCTTTCTGGCTTTTTGGTTCCACTGCAACACTGATTACAGGGTCGGGAAAATCTATTGATTCCAATAAAATGGGATGTACTTCATCGCAAAGAGTATCTCCCGTTCGAATATCCTTAAATCCTACAGCAGCCCCTATATCGCCACACCCGATAAAATCTCTCGGATTTTGCTTATTGGAGTGCATTTGAAACAAACGCGAAACCCGTTCTTTTTTACCCGAACGCGAATTATACACATAGGATCCTGCAGCCAACTCCCCCGAATATACCCTGAAAAAGCTCAAGCGGCCAACATAGGGATCGGTTGCAATTTTGAAGACCAATGCACAAAGAGGCTCATCGGGATCGGGATGTCGAACAAGTTTTTTCGTAGGATCTTTGGGATCCAACCCCACAATTGATCCTGCATCTAACGGGCTGGGCAAATAAGCACAAACCGCATCCAGCAAGGGTTGAACACCTTTATTTTTGAAAGACGATCCGCAAACCATCGGATTGATTTTCATCTCAAGGGTTCCTTTTCTCAGAGCCCGGTTGATTTCATCTTCGGTGATGGTGGAGGGGTCTTCAAAAAATTTCTCCATCATTGCATCATCGAACTCCGCTATGGTCTCCAACATCTTTTCGCGCCATTCGGCAGCTTCGTCTGCCAATTCGGCCGGGATCTCCTCCACATCATAATCGGCACCCAGTGTTTCGTCGTGCCAATACAGAGCTTTCATTCGAATCAAATCGATAACCCCCTTAAAATCACTTTCAGCACCAATAGGTATCTGAATAGGACACGGACGTGCACCCAGCATTTCTTCTATCTGGCGAACTACTTCAAAAAAATTCGCCCCTGAACGATCCATTTTGTTTACGTAACAAATGCGGGGAACTTTGTATTTATCGGCTTGACGCCACACAGTTTCCGACTGAGGCTCCACTCCGCCAACGGCACAAAAGGTGGCAATTGCACCATCTAGCACCCTTAGCGATCGTTCTACCTCAACAGTGAAATCCACGTGTCCCGGAGTATCAATTAAATTGATTTTGTATGTCTGATCTCTGTACTGCCAACTTGTTGTGGTTGCAGCAGACGAAATCGTAATACCGCGTTCTTGTTCCTGTTCCATCCAGTCCATAGTCGCAGCTCCATCGTGCACCTCTCCTATCTTATGGGTGAGACCCGTATAAAACAAAATTCGTTCCGACGTTGTCGTTTTTCCTGCATCGATATGCGCCATGATACCGATGTTACGTGTATATTTTAATGCTTCTTTTGAACTTTTAGCCATTGTATATTATCTCTTTCATTTAAAATCTGAAATGAGCAAAAGCACGATTGGCTTCTGCCATTCTATGCATATCTTCTTTTCGTTTAAATGCGCCACCTTGACCATTATAAGCATCCATGATCTCGGCAGCCAATTTTTCAGCCATATTTCTTCCTTTTCTTTTGCGCGCAAAAGAAATAAGGTTTTTCATCGAAATGGCTTCTTTTCTTTCTGGATAAACTTCGGTAGGTACTTGAAAAGTAGCTCCGCCTACACGGCGTGACTTAACCTCAACTTGTGGTGTAACATTATCTAAAGCAGCTTTCCAAATCTCGAGAGCCGACTTTTCTTCATTGGGCATTTTAGTCTTTACGATTTCCAGTGCGGAATAAAAAATATCGTAAGCAAGACTTTTCTTTCCGTCGCGCATAAGATGGTTAACAAACCTTGTTACCCTTACGTCGCCAAAAACCGGATCAGGCAATACATGCCTTTTTTTAGGTTTAGCTTTTCTCATCGTTTTAAAAATTTTACTGTTGCTTGGTTGCCTTTTTATTCGTCTTCAACGATTCCTCCAAATCATTTACTCAACCTTATAAAACGCTGATACCAATTTCAACACCAATTAAACATTTTAACTTGACTGTGCTTTTTTTTAGCTTTTATCGGGCATTTATCTTGTATTTTTTGATAAATACCGATTTAGCCCTTAGCATTTTCCTTGGGGCGTTTTGTTCCGTATTTCGACCGTCTTTGTGTACGACCGCTAACGCCGGCTGTATCCAACGTACCCCGTACAATGTGATACCGAACTCCCGGAAGATCCTTCACACGACCACCTCGCACCAAAACAATGGAGTGTTCTTGCAAATTATGACCTTCGCCCGGAATATACGCATTCACCTCTTTCGAATTGGTTAAGCGTACACGAGCAACTTTCCTCATTGCCGAATTCGGTTTTTTGGGAGTCGTAGTGTAAACCCTTACACACACACCACGGCGCTGCGGACAACCATCCAATGCCGGTGATTTACTCTTTTCTACTGACTCTGTACGCCCCTTTCTTACTAATTGTTGAATTGTAGGCATTTTTTATACTTTCTTTTTAAACTAATTTATCTTAAATTTTTTCTGTTTCTATCTCAAAACCAACAATCTAAGCAACGCATAATCAAATGATTATATTGTACGTCGCAGATTTTTGGAGTTAAAAACGGCACAAAATTACGAATTATCGGAATGATATACAAGTAAATCATCTTGTTTTTAAAAATATTTTTCTTTTCGATTCCCAAATACCGATATAATAAACAGGCCAAAAACCGGGAAAATCAGAAAGCCGAAAATAAGAGACCCCAAAAAGCCGAGAAATGAGAAATTAAAAGACCCAAGAAGTAGAAAATAAAAAACCAAAAGGCAAGAAATCAAAAAAATGAAATATTTTTGTAGCAAGGTGTAACTTTTTAGCTTCTCAATCGTCATTATATAATGGATAACGAAAAATTTCATCATATCATTTTGTCTCTGAAGGACAATCTTTATCGCCTTGCACTAAGCATCGTGCATGATAAGGCCGAAGCAGAAGATATTGTGCAAGACGTCTTTTTGAAACTTTGGAGCAAAAAAGATGAATGGGATACCATCAATAATGCAGAGGCATATTGTTACCGTTCGACAAAAAATTTGGCGCTCGACCGGCTTTCGTCACGGGCAATCCGAAAAACAGAAAGCATCGATCCTCAATTAGAGGGGCACTCTTTTATCGATAGCGAAACGCCCCATCTGCAATTTATTCGGAAAGAAGAGCGCGCTATTATATATAGGTGTATCGATGAACTCTCCCAAAATCAACGATTGGTTTTTCAACTCAGGGAAATCGAAGGACTCAGTTACAGCAACATATCCAGCGTATTGGATATTAGCGAAGATTTAGTAAAAGTAACCCTTTTCAGGGCACGAAAAAAAATGAAGGAATTATTGGAGAAATACAATGATAAAAGAACATGAACATATTCGCTTTTTGTTGAACAAGTATTGGAATTGCGAAACATCGGTAGAAGAAGAAAAAAAGTTGCAAGATTTTTTTTCACAGGGAGATATTCCGGAAGATTTGCAACCCTACATTCCTCTTTTTCGCGATTATAAAGAGAGTCAATATTCCATCCGATTGGACAACAATTTTGATAAAAAACTAAAAGCGGCAATTCATCAAAAAGAAAAAGCAAAACAATACATTACCATCCGGATATTTACTCCTGTTTTGAAAATTGCAGCCTCCATTGCCATCCTAATCACATTGGGAGTGGGCGTTTATTTCTTTGTCAACGAAAACAGGAAACCCTATTTTGCCGAAACTTACAACGATCCCAAGGCTGCCCTCAAGGATGCTACGCATGCCTTGGAAAAACTCTCCGAAGCACTCCGGAAAGGAGAACAAGCTTCAAAGGAAACGTTCGATAAATTGAAAAACCTGAATATCGACTGGGCGGCTATCGATTCAATGGGTAGAGATATGGAGCAGGAGATGGAGATGGAGATGGAGGTTGAGGGAGACACCGATGTAGATAAGGATAGAGAGACCCACGTAAACCGAAATTTATAAGATTCATTTCAATTTCTCATTAAGTAAGAAAGTATAAAAACGAATGAAAAAATTAGCACTTATATTTTTATTCATAGTTACAACAGGACCATTGGCAGTGAGAGATTTCGTTGCAGAATTCCTGGATACGTGTGTTGAAGCAAAAAGACCCGTCAGCAATGTAAACATTGGAAGACCCATGCTCGAAAAAATGGCATCGAATACCAACGACGAAGAATTGAAGAAAATATTTCAAAATTTGAGCTGCATCCGCATCATCACTACCGAAAACAAAAAAGACGCTCATTTTTATTTTAAAAAAGCCAACGAATTGATCGCCGATAAATTTTCAGACTATCAGGAAGTGGTTTCGGTAAACGACAGAAATACAAAAATAAACATTCTGATGAAGAGCAAAGACAATAAAAACCAGGATATTATTTTTATCGGCTTAGATAATGACGACAAACTGACCATTATTAATATTACGGGAAAAATAGATTTTCATGCTATTTCCAAATTGTCTGACTCGTTGAATAAAGAAATAAATGGAGAGGAAAATCTTTCCGAAGAAGAAAAATCGAAAATAAGTAAACAGCAAGAATAAAAAAGAAGCAGCAACAGCAAATAACTTTTTTCTTTTTTATATTTAAACGATGGGTAGACGGCCGAACGTGAGTTTAGCCGTCTATGGTTTTTTACAGTGTGAAAAATAATATAAAAAAGATGTCACACTAAAAAACAACCGTAGAATCTATTCTCAACTGTGCTAAAGTAAGTGTTTTATTTCTATTACTGTATGAAAATCTTATACTTTGACTTTCAGGCGTATCTCCCTGTAATATTAATTTATATTTACCGTCCTGATAAACTTCAAATGTTCCGTAATTCGTTGAACCCTGTCCTTTTGGAACAAGATTTTGTATCGAAGAACGATAAATATTTCCCCAAATAATTATTTGTGAACGGCTATTGAGATTAACGGTTCCGCCAGACTTCAAAGTGGAAAAGGGTACATTGACTGTATATATCTCATGCACGTTCCCACTGAGATGCGCTTCATACCTCAATGTTACTGAAGTAGATTCATTTACCCCTGTTATAGGATAGGTATATTCATACGTTCCGTCAGCTGTAACCGTTATCGAACCAACGGTTGCTGTTACCGTTTCGCCTTTAGGTACAGAAGTATATGGCGTTGTTAGTCCATATGTGATAGAACCGGAAATCGCAGAATGGGTATGCTGCAATGTGATTTTATTGGGTGGCGTCGCATTTGCCAGACTATTCCGGCTCACATCGGCCGAATAAATTTTTTTTGATAAACCATTTACATTTTTCGAGAAAAAAATGTGATCAGTAGTTGTAGCGGAAAAAGTAATCGGATAACTCCATCGGTATTTCCCATCATCCAACAAATAGATATAACCTTGCTGCGCTTTGAGGTTAGCTCTTTCGACATAAGGAACTGCTATCGCTGCATTACCATTAGCGTCGTCTAAATATACAATATCGCCATTAATATAATTAACATTGTACCCCACTCTGCCTTCAGAAAAAAGATCAGCTTCCAGTCTTACTACCTCTTTATTAGAACTCAAATTGGTTTTTAAATATATAACTTGAGAACCTTTCGTCAATGCAGTATAAATATACTGTATCTGACTATCATCCACCACCAGCTGCAAATTCTGTGACTCCCCACCTGGCGTTAATCCCGGATATAATCCTTGCGTGTGTATTTTTACCGATAATGGCATATAATCATCGGGAAAATCTTCCGGAATAGTAAACCTCAATACGGCGGACTCGCCTTGTACAGCACTTACAATACCCGGATCTGTTTCATTGATAGAAAGGGGAGCAAATGAATAAGCAGGCCTAAGTATAAGGCGTATAGATCGAGACAGTTCATCCTTAGTAACCATTATTCTTGCATGACGCTGGGAATTATCACCAGGTATATTATTAATATTTGCCATTATTTTCCCTGTAGCCGGATCCCAGTTGAATCCGTCTTTTACAAGAGGATTCTGCGGATCTTCTTCAATAAGTGATACTGTTACTCCGCTATTATCAATAACGGTCGGGTTGGTTTGTATATTCGGATAATAATGTGCCCATGTATTCAGTACGGAACGATTTTCAGTAAAAACGATCAAGGTTTTTTCAACTTCAATTTTAGCCATTCCGTCGGTAATGGCGGGATATTTTTCTATAGTAATATCTATCGAAATATTATTGGCTGCTGCATTATCCAGCGCTTGCTGCTCTGTGGCATATCCCGCACGCAATATTTTATTGATAGTTAGTTTATACCAATAATTTCGTTCGATGTCATACCGTTTTTTCTGAGAGTCAATAAGATCAATTTTATAATACGATTCTTTCTGAATACCATTATCGTTGTAAGTACCATGCAAAATCACACAGGTATAATTATTTTCTGTAACTAACGAATTTTTTCGTTCAAATACATACTCTGCATTGGAAATATCTGTGCCAAACGATTTAAAACTTCCGTTACCAATACATTCCATTCCCGCCGGCTCTGTAATCACATGCAACCCTTCTGCGGGATCCGGAAAAGTATAGGTCGAAGGATCAAACGGAGCTACTGTGCCTATTGAAGGCATATATCTTACGGCAAACGTACCACCTGTAAAATTTGCCGTTTCACTGGCAGCTGTCTGCTGAACCGTAACCTTAGCCATATTGCGCACTAAGTTTATGGTCTGTCCTGTAAAGGATGTCGAACTAATTCCGCTATTCAGCACAACCCTTGCCCACATATACAAATCACCACCTTTCAGCGCTGCAACAATTTCTCTTTCATCCCTTTGATAAGCAACAGCATCGTCAAATCCCGCCCAATTATAATTAGCGATAAAATGAATGATGCGTTTAGCAGTAGAAGCGTGTAAGGTAGCTGTAAAAGTTCCATTGGCCGTACTTGAAGGAATGACACTTGCCTGAACTCTTTCTAAAAAATTACCGTTTTCATCAAAAACCAATACATACATATTGGTTAAGGTATTCTCATTTATCAATGATTGACGCGTTTGTATCGCAAAAGATGGTACATTCACCAAAAAAGAAACTTTCACTTCCCTAACCGATTCACCTTTATCCAAGAGCTGTTCATTATCTAGAATGCATCCTGACAAAATAATCAATATAAATCCATATAAACCTGTATATATTTTTTTCATTCTCAATATTGATTATTTTTTAACATCACGTACACAACGGGTATAAGCCTTATATTGTGCTCCCTCCGCTCCGCCTATCATTTTATGAGCACCGTCATCTCCTTTGGCATCCCAATACCACTTACCGGTCATGATCGATTTTACCGCACTATTCGGATCATTTTGCAGCTGGTCTATCAATATAATTTCTGCCTCTGTAGGCAAACGAAAATCTTCATAACGCACTGTTTTACCATTAATAATAGTTTCTTCCCAATAATTTGCACATTGCGACTGTGCTGAAGTAAAATCCATTGGAAAAGTAGCACCAAGTTGCGAAGCCAGCATAAAGGAAGGGGAAATCATCTTGTTTACTTCAGAACTGCTAACTGTATATCCTGTTATTGGATCAATCGGAGGGAATCCAATAATTGCCGTTCCATCGGGTATAGAAGCATTGATGATATATAATGCATGATTAGTCAAATCGTTAGGGAATTGACTGGATTTTTTTCCTTCCAGATTTGTAATGTAATTGGAAGGTAGTTGTTGAATCGTAATTTGATGGTCAAGTGCCGAAATACCGTTCGAGGCTTTAAATGAAATGTCTTTCGGCACATTATTTACCGGAACCAAACTGGTAATTGTAATTTTTCCGGCAGAAGGATAATCGATATAAACCCTTACACTCCCATTAGTGGCAACAGAAGGTGTGCCCGTTGCCACTGAACCGGCAGGATATTCGTCGGTATGTGTATTCCCATTATCATCGGTGTATGTATAAGTCGCTTTAATATTTGTAACGTTTATAGGCAATTTTGAAGAAGAATACGACAATGTCAGAGTCGTTTTATTATTCATTTGTGATACCAAAGGATCGATAACGAAATAATGCTGCGAAGTAATGGCAATATCCACCATCTGTGTAGTCCAATTCTTTACCACATAATTTCCTGTAATACTTACAGGTGATTGTTCCGTACCTCCAAGCTTATCGATAAACACCTCAATATCATATACATAATTGCGGTCAATCCGATAAAATTTCCTTTCTTCTTCTGTTTGAGGTCCTTCCGGATTTTGTAAACTTATCGGCACACGATAATAAAAATCTGTAAACGTCGACGCTCCTGCCGGAACTTTCAAGGGTAGCCGTATCATTAAATAAGTTTCTTTGGAACGATCCGAACTCCAATCATTTGGATAAGAATAGATGGGATAAGGCGTTGTAAGACCATAAAAAAAAGCATCTCCCAAGTATGGCGAACCGGCAATTTTATATTCCGTATCGCTTTTCAATCCAGATTTTACGGAACCTCCTCGCAAAAGAGCCCCTTTTTCATTATAATTCATTACTGCCACATAAGGAGTTATCCCTGTATCCTCGTCTATATAAGGATTGATATTTTCGCCCGACAAAATACGCACCCTGATTTTAGCCGCTACACGTTGCATATTAACCGAACCCAAATCCGGAGCAGATAATGAAACATATTTGGCTGCCTGTACACCATCCATCACCAGATAAGGTTGAGGGGAAGCGCTGTTGGTTAAACCAAAAGCGGTAGTCAACTCCAATTCTTTCAAATCTGTCAGTGATTTC
This sequence comes from uncultured Dysgonomonadaceae bacterium, assembly GCA_964444915.1. Classification (GTDB taxonomy): domain Bacteria; phylum Bacteroidota; class Bacteroidia; order Bacteroidales; family Dysgonomonadaceae; genus Anaerorudis. Next base: position 8,131 of record CAYUIY010000022.1, on the reverse strand, counting down.
CCCGCCATATCGTCATAGGAAAACGGACTGTTTGCTACAACATAAACATCATAAGTTGCATTCAATTTATTTACATCTGCAGACGACACCGAAATAACAACTTTTCCACTTTCGGCATCATACGACACGTTTTTAGGATACCATACCTGTGTTTCGCCATTATAAAAGAAAATATCGACTTTGTAGATTTTATTTTCGTTATAATCGGCATTCCCCGGCTCTATATTTCCTTGTATAACATTTTCGTTTCTTGTTGCTTGTTCGAGAGACGTAAAAATCAATTGAAGCGACAAAATATTTTCTTCACACGTATTCTGATCGGGAATATTCTCATTAATACAAGAAATACAAAACAGTAAAAAACCAAAAAGAAAAGTACCTATATGTTCATGTTTCATAACCTCAATATCATTTTATTGTGCCGACTGAATGATTACGTAACGGTTGCCTTTGCCAACACCAATTGGTCCATCAATTATTTGGCCCCCATCACTGTATATATCCGGATCGACCTCCTTTCCGTCTATCATCAAATAAAATTCCGTCGAACGGGTTGTGGACGCAGGAGATTTCAATGCAACAATTTTAATGGAATAATCAACACCGGCAACACCCATCGTCGGAGAAGACGGATCAAAAGCAAAATCCAAGCCGTTTGTCAGCGTTGCTTTCCACATACCTCCGGCCGGTTTGCTCATTTTGAAAGTAAATGTAGCTACATCATAAATGCCTCCCTCCTGAGTAGCATATGGTATTTTTATGACGGGAGGGGCAGGATTCCATGAAGGAGCATACGCCATTTGCATGGAAGAAGAAAATTCTATCGAAGATCGCTCAAGCTCCCATGCTAAAGCCTCTATTTCCAGTTCCAGATAATGCTCCTTCAGCGTAGCATTAACACGATAATCGGTATTGCGTAAAATACTTTTCAGAGAAAAACTTTCTACATTCAAATCACGCAACTCCGTCTGATTATAATCCAAAAAATTCTGATGATCCAGCGGAATCGTAACAGTAGGAAAACCGCTGCCGGATATAACAATGGAAGTATTGCCTGAATCGCTCTCGTTTTTCCCTCTGAGAAATTCGGGAATATAAAACACAAGCGTACCCACCACCTCGGAGTTATAATCAAAAGTCACAGGATTTACGGCGGTCAAATCTATCAAATCTTCTGCATTTGGAAAATTCGTTACGTAAGGCACGTCGATTGGTGGCACAGAAAACTTTTTCGGTAAATTGATCAACTGAACGGAAGTTATTCTTTTATTGGAAAGATGTACCGAATTATTTTCATTCAACGCATTTCTGACAATCAACTCCACTTTCGCAAATGCTCTCACCAGTTGCACACCGGTTCCATTAGGCAAAAAATGCAATGGATTCGTTGCTGTATATCCGCCGGGAATAGCAATCCCTTTATACCTCGCCGACATGATAAATCCCGAAGTGGCTGTCGGTTTAAAATCCGGATTATAATTCAGATTCCAAAAACGTATATCTGTCTTAAACTTGAAAACATTGTCCACGCCATTTAATGCATTCACAAAGTCAATTCCGCCAATGGTTTCGTTAGCAATAAAATAGAAATCGTACGTACCGGGCAATAATTTAACGGGATTACTCAATTGATTGAAATCTCCGTTCGGGAACATCAATTTAGCATTATAAACAGCAGCTCCCGTATTTGAATCAAATGCCATCAGACGAATTTCGGTAACTCGATCTTCATAGGTAGACATATCCTCATTCACACCTCTAAAAGAAATATCAACATAAGAAAGAGTATCCGTCGTTGGTTCAACTTTAATGAAACCCAATTGATTCTCGCAAGAGAAAAAGAACGATATTCCGATCAGAAAAAAAACCGATAATAAATATTCCCTTTTTTTCTTCATTACCAACTTATTCAATTAGTTATCCACCTGCTGCTCGCGAATTAACCATCCGTTAATCCAGATGGCAATGCTCATCAAGACCTCTTTGGTAACGGGCTGTCCGTTAAATATAAAAACCAACGTATATTTATCCTGCCTATCTAGATATTCTTGATTGCTCATTGCATTGTTTTCGTAAAATTTGGTAGCCAATAACAAATTAATCAAATCGACATCGAACAACGTTTCGTTCGATACTCTATTGGTAATTTTCAACCGATAATTACCGTCTTCCAACAATCGCAAAGTGTTCAATTCCACAGCAGCACCACCTCCCGGAAGATTCTCGGCATAATAAGGCTGATAATACAACGTGTCGTCGTTCAGCATCGTATTGTGACCATCATAAGTACCGTTGGCTGCCGTGATTTCAAATTTAAAATGATTCACGTCTATTTGCGATCTATTTTCATTTTGTTCTTGAAATACGATACGTATTTTTCTTGTCATTTTCATCATGGGCATTTCTACTGTATGGCCATATGCACCTGTAACTTCAATATCTTTGCATATGCCATAGAGCAAAGGTTGAAATTCCGTCTCTATCGTCTGCTGAGCTGTCCTGTTCACCCTTATTCGCAGATTCTCTATAACAGATATTCCCGGTGTAAGGTTAACTGGTGCAAAATTGTTGTCGAGTCCGGCATAAGCAACACATGTATATTGGCCGGGATCCAACGGAAGACTCATCGTGTAGTCGTGAGTAAATTCTTCTTTCGCCTCTTTAAATACGGCAACAAACTTACCCTTCTCGTCAAATACAAACACATCGAGTTGTTTGGTTTGCGTTTCGAACAGATTCACAAAACTCATATTGTAACTGTAATTAAACCACATCCCAAGATCACAAGGCAGAAGGTCTTCATAAATTAACTTGTCGCACGATGTTACCATCATCAACATACAACTAACCCCTAAAATCAGTTTGAGTGTAAATCTGTTCATTGCCGTTGAATCTTTCGTTTTCTTTTTTGTTCCCTGAGGTAAACTCAATTACCTCAGGGCAAGTATCGTATTTATACTTATTGATACTGAATATCCGGCATTATAAATTAACATCTTGCGTTCGAATCAACCACGGCAATACCTCTACGTTAAAGGAAACCCAGCCATCCTTTTTATCGTCCGGCACCTCATCCGGTGGCACTACTACCGGCTCTCCCGGTTGTGAAATAGTTTTCAAGGTGAGTTTGTAAATGTTGTTGCGAACAACACCGTAACGACCGTAACCCATTTCATTGGAGGATTGGGAATCATCGAAATGGCGAATATAAATATCAGGATAGTAGCAAATGCCTCCTTTATAAAATTTAAGATTGTTTTCACTAAACGATTCCGTTTCGAAATCTTGATCAGCTTCTTTCAATTTCCAAATATCGGCTTTAAATCCCGCAGGGGTCCCCGGCAATTCGCCGTCGCCATTGGTTACTTGATTTTTAAAAGTATTAAATTGTGTTTTCGTCATTTTGAACCCTTTGTAGCTGTACCAGTCGCCTTCGGGAAAATCGGCAGGAGTATAAACACCCTTTAAAATCACGCGGGTAGTAACCGAGTTCATCTGCGAAGCAGCATCCATTGTGTTCTCCAATACATAAATACCTTTGTCATCATCAAAACCGGCATCTTTTAATCCTTCAGTTACTACACCTTCAATATAATTAAAATCATCGGAAGAAATTGCCGTTCCTGTAAAGTTCGGATCTTCTGCATAGCGATCATAACGATTGGAACCATCTCCTATGGTTTCCGGGGCAAAAATGTTTAATCCAGTAACCTTGTTTGCAAGTTTGCGCATCCAGAAAGTCTTTTTGTTGGTAACATCCAATGTCCACTGAATATCCGTAAATGTAGCACCTTGTTCCACGGTAGGTTTTCCCCCTACAAATACTTTGGCAACCGCCCGATCTACTTTAACGGCAATAGGATTTGATTCGGCTTCCGACTGCGTAGTTTTCAATTTCGAAACAGCCACATCGACCAAACCTTGCGAGTTAGACATAAAAAAAGCAGGCGAAGTCAATGCCGTAACATTTGTATTTGCAGGTTGTATAAATTCGGAAATGTTGTTTGATTTTTGTGTTGCATTTATCGTTTCATCTGTAGGATTCAGCAACACAAGAACTTTATAATCTTTCTCAACTACCTTTTCTGCTTTTGTTACAAATGAACTTGAGGTAGGTGTCGCTCCTTCTGCAATATCATTTCCCGTAAAATTACCTGTATCATCAGAAGTAATAGCAAGATCAAATGCATAAGCAACCTGATCATTATCATATAACACTATACGAACCGACTTGACTTCCTGTTCATCTGCCGTTCCCACATAGGTGTCGCCAGCATTTGCATCCCCCACATTATCTGTTTCAGCACGAGTGCCGGATGCTCTTGGCAAGGCAATCGCAAATGACACCCATACATCTCCTTTACCCGAATTCGTTTCGGGTACTTCTTCATCAATATTACAAGCCGTCAGCCCTATTCCTAAGGCAACAACTCCACTCAAAAATAATTTGTTTAATTTCATAGGTCCTGGATTAATAAAAAATAATAAAATCGTTTGTATTAAAAATCATAAATAAATTTATTCGTAAATCATTAATTTTGTTCATCAAAGTAACATTGCAACTGATCCTTATTGGCTTTTGCATCAGTATCACCTTGGTCGGCAGCTTTGGAAAAATATTCCATGGCTTTTTCGTTTTCTCCCATTCGAGCATATGCTACGCCCATGTTATTCCATGCACGCGGATCGTCTTCAATTTTTTTCAGCCGTTCGAGGGCTTCCTGCATATTGCCGTTTTCTATCTCTGCTGCCGCATAATTGATGATGGCGATAGGATCATCGGGAAAAAGACGAACGGCAATATCGAATACTTCATTAAACTCTTTGCTTCCTGCGGGATAAGTTTGTGCCAACAAAAACATCTCATGCAAACTCAACAACTGCGGGCGTGTTCTCAATATATGTTGAGTCTCGCTCACATTAAACGGCTTAGAAATATACGATATCGAATAGTCATTGCGCCGCAAAGGGGGATAGTAGATGTTCAACAATATGCGATAGGTTTGTCCTCCGGATAATTTCTGCAGTTTTGCATCCCGGATATCCAAATCGGGTTCAGTATCGATAATGGACAAGATCGCCGCCTTATCGAACAATTGCGAAGACTCCACGGCTTTCCGCAAACCCTCCCAGTCCTCTCCTTTTGCCGCTATTTGGTATTGATTTATAGCAGATCCATGTACACGCTCCAAATAGGCGGCAAAAGATTTTGCACGATTCAGCGACAAAATATAATTACTCTCGGCATTTCCTTCGGGTGAAGCATATCCTGTAATGGTAAGTCCGGTAATCTTTAGATTCTCATCTCTTTTTATATTCCAAATGATCTCGTTTATTTGTGCCAGCTTGGCCGCATTATCCCCAAACGAGGGCAAGAGTTCCGATCGACCTACCGGATAATTGAGTGAAGCAGAATGCTGCTCGCCGCGATTTTTAACTTCTTCCATTTCAGGAACAATATACACCAACTTATAGGTTGGAACGAAATCGTCGGGCAATAGCTGTTCACTAAGCAACAACTCATTTCTTCCTACATTACAGTCGGCACACCCCTTTACTTCTTCCTTTAATACCAAGCGGGCTTTTTTTATTTTCTTATCAAAGGGAACAGTAGTCTCATAATCAACCGTTTGTGTTACACCATTATGGCGCAACACAACAGCCTGCGGTTCCTTGGGAAAATCCTGAACATCATGCCAACGACTAGAACGAATATACATTTTATGCCGGGTTTTCCCGTTGATTATCACCGGGGGCAACTCTACCGGTGATTCATTTCCTCTCAACTGAATCACCGGAGTCAAAATAACCATATGCTGATTATTAACTTCCATGAGGCTCAGGTCGAAATTCATCGTAATACGGAGCAAATCATCTTGTTTTTGAATTGACTTATTTTTTATGACAATCTGTTCAAGATAATTTTGTTGACCCTGAAGGGAAAACACAATTAGCGATAACAATATCAACACATATTTATTTTTCGTCATTGTCCTGATCTTTGTTTATTTAATCACATAGATGAGAGATACAGCTGCTTTTGTGACACCAAAATAGTCATAGTTCCCCTCCTTTTCTTTTGTTCCACATTTTTGACAAGGAAATTTCTCATAGTGAATACGGGCATAGCCCCCACCCAAATTTAGTTCCAGATTCCATCGCTTGGATAATATCCATTGATACCCATAACTTAAGCCGCCTCCATATAGATAGCCCTGATAACGGTTATCTTGCAATATATCTAACCAACCGAATGGAATATCGATTCCACCTACATTATATTGTGCTCCATGAAAGTGCAAGCCCAAAAAATGACCGTTGAAACCTTCACAAAACCAATAACGCAGCTCCGGTTGAACAAGCCAATGCTTAAACCTTTTGTCGTTTGAAAGAGCAAACGGATGATACCCTCCCCCAACTTCCAAGGTGGTTTTAGGTCCCAACGAAAATTCCATACCTAAATTAGGAGTCACTGTGCCCCAATACAAAAAATTGCTCTTAAGACCTAAAGTTTGTCCAAATATCGAAGGCGTTAAAGCCACAACAAGCAAAAAAAGAAAAAGGATTTTTTGAATTTTACACATTGCATAAACAGAATAACTGAGGGTTTAAGCGATAAATCTACACGGGAAAACGATTTTTTAAATTTCTAGTCGCAAAGTTATATTCTTTATTCGCACAATTTAAGATAGAAAAAAGACAACCATACATATAAAAGAGACATTTCGTAAAAATTATTCCGATGATTTTTTGATTTCGGTAGGGGTGCTATGAAAATATTTTTTACAATACAATCCTAAATGAGAACCCGAAGAAAATCCCAATCGATTGGAAATCACTTCTATTTTATCCTTAGATTGCATAAGTTCTTTTTGAACTTCTTGTTTTTTCTGAGACAGCATCCATTGCTTTGGTGTCGTATTGAAATGCTTTTTGAAATTTCGGGTAAAAGTTTTAGTACTCATATTACAAGCTTCTGCCAACTCTTTAACCGTATTAACTTCACGTGACTTTTTTTCACCAATAATTCGAAATTTATTTTCCCGTCAACTAACGGAGCAAAAAATAATGCATTTTCTTCAGGCGTATATAAGGCTTCAATCAAAAAAAACAGCTCATTCACCTTAATTGTTTCCAAATTGCGGCAATACATCTTGTTGTCAAGATAATATAATACATCTTCCAATACTCGTTTGACAGGTTCTATAATATGTAATGGACGAAAACACGGAAGATTAGAAGGTAAATAATTCTTTAATTGATGAAATGAAAATCGATCACATCTTATATAAGGTTCGTCAAAAACCAGCAAAATAAATTTTGCATCATCCAGGCTTTCTCCGATATAATCCATTCCGGTTCCCAACAACAACATGGTGTTTTTTTCAGCTATATGCTTATCGAAACACGAACAGGAAAGCGCTATTTTCCCATCAAGCAAAAACAAAAACGAGTAACTGTTTTTGGCACCAAAAATAAACTTATCTTTTATCTTAAATTTGAAATATCTGAAAGCAAAATTATTTTCTCCGACATAATTTGTACAACATATATTTTTATCGAAGAAATGATTCATGGAATAATAAGATTAATTAAAAAAATAATACCAATCACCTGAAGTTCTCGGCAAAAATATTCATCATGACACTTAGATTAAAGAAAAAAACAGACATTCACTCTTAAAAAAAGGACATTACGTTGCTCCTTCTACCGTAATCAGCATTGTTGGCGGCTAAAAAATCTATTATTGATAATATAAAATAATTTTATCCTCTGACTTTTTAATCGACTCCCGAATAAAAAAAACGTAAAAGAGGCGATTATCAGGTAAACAGCATTTCAGCTGAACAAAAAGAAATCGGCGATCATTAGATTTTCGGTATGAATATAGGAATAATAATTTACATAGATAAAACTTATTTATATTAAACTTATAAAAAATTTTAAGATCGATTCGCTTCCGAAATAGAAGTACTGATTTATTTATCAGATTTGTTTTTATAAAACAATTCGGCTACTTCACAGACTTCTTGGTACCACTTTTCGCCAAATTTGCGGATTAAAGGTTCTTTTAAGAATTGGTATAATTTTATGCCGGTTTTTTTACCCAATCTCAAAGCCGGCCGACATA
>CAYUIY010000021.1:0-26296 GCA_964444915.1 uncultured Dysgonomonadaceae bacterium | reverse complement strand
GTATCGCGGAAAGCAACGAGACGAACAACATCATGAGCAAACAGATTGTCGTTAGAAACTAGGAATTACCGTCTAAGGAGAAATGGCAAAGATACAATAACAATAATTATCGCTGTATTATCATGATTTCATTGGACTTACACATAAACAGTGAACATAATTAATTATTTTAATTACTAAAAAGATGAAAAATATGTCATCAATCCTTTTTGTTATTCTTTTCATTTTTACATTCTGTTCAGAAAATGGTATCACGGAAAAGCCTCCTGTGAATAAAGATGCTGATGAGCAAAAAAAACCGCCCGTGTCCAATGTGTTATGGATCGCGGCCGGTAACAGCAGTGCGGCAGATAAGGCACAGGCCGACTACATCTGTGACGGGTCTAATGATCATGAAGAGATACAATCGGCACTAAATAAATTACCATCGATCGGTGGTGTAATCAACCTGCACAGTGGAACGTTCCACTGCGCAGGGATTATCACTCCTAAATCAGGATCAATTATAAAGGGTAAGGGTGAATCGGAAACCTATCTAAAATTCACAAATGATGGACGTATCAACGTCGATAATGAGTATGTAACTTTGGACGGTTTCAATATCCAAGGGAGCGGTTATAGTGAAGGCGTTAAATGGCTAGGCGTATTAACCGTGCGTGCGAGTCATTCGAAAATTCACAATATTACAGGAACGGCAGACGCAAGCATTCAAGCAGTTTTCCTCCTGATTCACGATCCGACAGTATACGCCCCTATCCTCGAGGATATCGAGTTTATTAATTGCAAGGCTGTAGATACCGGGACATATGGATTTCTACATAATGCCTGGGGAACGGTGAGTAAGGTGATAAAGAACGTCCGCTACGACAATTGCCAGGCAATCAACTGTGGTAGATATGGAGCATTCAACCCATGGGTGACCGGATTTAATTTCGCGGAACTCAACAGTATTGAAGGGCTGAGGGTAAAAAATTGTCTCGCTGAGGGCACTCTTGAATCCGGATTCCATTTCGAGTTTGATCCTATGAAAAAGGATTGCATCCTTGAGAACTGTGTGAGCCGGAATAACGGGCAGAAACCCTATCCGACGAAACCTTATGACCAAAGCGATAAGTCAACCCACTATTTCGGGTGTGGTTATTATGCTCCGAACGCCGATGTGACGTTCAGAAACTGTACGGCAGAAGGTAATTCCATGAACGGATTTTATACGACGAATGGCGGTAAGCTCTACAACTGTATAGAGAAAGAGACTGGGATCGGGAGAAGCGATTTCTCTTATCGGGTGCCGGCCGGTTATTATAGCCTTCCATCTCGTTCAGTAAACCCCTCTTTGGTGATGGATAGCTGTAAAAGCGTCGATTCAAGAGGTTATGGTATTCAGGTTGATCTTGCGAACAACGTGATAATTCGAAACTTCCAGCTAATTGATCCATCTGGATATAATGGAAAAGGTTCAAGCTTCGGTGGCACGCATAATGTGTTCGAAAATTCAGAGGTGAACATCTATGCATCGGGTGATCGTGTGGAAACATTGATTTGGGCAAAAAACAATATAAATACAGTTTTCTCTGGAAAGATCGTCTCAAATAGTACAAAACCATTCCTGATAGAAGGTTCACGTACTTCTAATGTCCTTGTTAAGGATATGGAAATTATTTCAAATGTATTCCTGCCAGGTCCAGGAGGGGTCATCATCGATAACACGGTTTCTGACGATCAGGTAAGTCTCCAAAATGTGTATGTAACACCCCCTTCTGTCCAATCCGGGATGTGTTCGTCCTTTAAGTGACTGATATTTTTCGGGAGAATTTATTTAAAATTCAATCAATCGGATGTTATGAAGTTATTAAAAAACAAGCTTGAGTTTTACATATATATACTATTACTAGTTTTCCTACCGGTTATACAACCTACAACTTTAAAATCTCAGCCTGTTAATGGCCCCCAATGTGTTCAACTTTCATCAGAGAAGCCTTTGGAAATTAAGAAAATTGGTGTTAACACAAATCGGATTGGTTTGTATGAAAAGTTTGAAATTACTTTTGATTTATCCGGAGATTGGGACAATCCGTTTGATCTGGATCAAATTAAGGTCAATGCTTATTTTTATGCTCCTGATGGTGATACTCTTATAGTTCCCGGTTTTTTTTATCAGGAATACTATGCCAAAGATGGAAGTAGGTTTGAAATGGTTGGGAATAGTGAATGGAAGGTGAGATTTGCACCTACACTACCGGGTAAATATATTTGGCAAATAGTAATTAACAACAAAGGAAGAGAGATTCAAACCAACAGTGAGGTTTTTGAAAGTGTAAATTATGATACCAGCCATGGTTTTTTGCGAATTTCCAAGGATAACCCGCACTATTTTGAATTTGCAGACGGTACTCCTTTCTTTGGTGTTGGCATGAATTGGCCGCAAGGTAATGCATATCCCAATGAGAAAATTTATCACCGATTTGCAGGTGCAGGTGGCAACTTTAACAGGTTGTTTCTTACAAATGGGATTCTTAACCTTGGAGAGATTAACCCAACTAATCCGTGTCCCGACCATGGAATAGGGAAAATAAACCATGAGGGCGCATGGTATCTGGATAAGGTAATTGAGGCCGGAGAAAAACTGGGAATATACCACATGCTCTCATTGACCAATCAATGGACATTTAATCAGAGATGGGAAGCACATACCTACAATCAGAACAATGGAGGTGTTTTAAACTCGCCTGTTGAATATTGGAATAGTGAAGAGGCTTTAAAATATTTTGAAAAATACCTCCATTATATTGTAGCGAGATGGGGATATTCCACTTCTGTTTTTTCGTGGGATTTATGGAATGAATATAGCGCTATGCCTGGAGGCACCGATTCAACCCTATCCATTCCATGGCATCAACGTATGTCCCAATATTTAGATTCAATTGACGTATTCAATCATGTAATCCACACCAATGACGCCTATCTGAATGGATTTGACTGGATGCATTCATTATCGGAGATAGAGATGATTTCAACTAATATTTATATGGTCAGAAATATGGCAGATGTGGCTTATACCTGGTCCGGAAAGCTTACGGAACAGTTTGATAAACCTTATGTGCTAACAGAATTTGGGACAGGACATGGGAGAGAGCGGGCTGTAGGCGGATATTCGGGTGTGGACCCGGAGCGGAGAATGATTCATAACGGTTTTTGGGGAGCACTGATGGGTGGAAGCGCCAGTACGGCATTACCTTGGGAGTTTAACTGGTTGGATCATAAAATATTCTATACGTACACCAAAGCTCTATCAACATTTGTTAAGAATATTCCATTCAGTAAGCGTAAATGGAGACCGGTTGAAGTGGATTCTTTCAGGTTCAAAAATAGTCATGATATTAAATCTGAATATAGTGATGTTATTATAGAAGGATGGACAGGAAATTTTTATTTATCGAAATATGTTCCGGATGTTTTTAAAATTGATGAAGCAGGACGCGTTGATCATCCTGAGTCATTAAACGCTGTGCTTGATGCCATAAGTAATTCTGCTGTTGAGTTCCAGGTCGACTATCCGACTGATGGAGAGTTCATGGTCTACATCTGTGAAGTATGGAGCAGGGGGCAAACACCCCAATTAACTGTTGTATTGGATGAACAGGAAGTGCTCAAAGAGGATGTTCTTCCTTTGAATATTAGTAATTATCAACCTTTTTTACATAATCAGTCTTATTCGATTCCTGTCTCGAAAGGTAATCATAGGATCAAAATTAAAAATTCGGGGAATGGTAGTTTTGTAACTTCATTTGAATTAAAAAATTATATCCTTAAAAACAACGATCTGGAGATAAGAGGACTTCAAACAGAAGATTACATTTTACTATGGTTTAAAAATCAAAAGTTTACACTTCTACATAGCTTGGTTGGGGTTAATATTCAACCCCAAGCGGAAGGATTGCTGTATTTGAAAGGTGTTTCAAATGGCAATTGGATTGCTGAATGGTTGAATACCATTGATGCAACGAAAATCAAAACAGAAATTATTGAGAGTAGAAATCATCAAATTGTACTGGAAACCCCAATTGTTAAGGAAAGTGTGGCTGTTCGATTACGAAAATTGAAGTAATTATAGTCATTGATAAAATTATCTAAATATATAAATTAAAAAATAAAAAGTTAATCATGAAAAAATCAATTATTGTTGTGTTATTATTCATAGGAGTTTGTGCTTATGCGCAAAAGTATGAAGGATTGGCATTAACTCCTCCGATGGGGTGGAATTCCTGGAACGTATTTGGATGTGATATTAATGAAGATTTAATTAAGGAAATTGCCGATAAGTTAGTAGAATCAGGTATGAAAGATGCAGGCTATGAGTACATCGTAATTGATGACTGTTGGCAAATAAGCCGGGATGAAAATGGAAAGATAGTGCCCGATCCGGAACGTTTTCCTTCAGGCATAAAGACTCTTGCAGATTACATCCATTCAAAAGGACTAAAATTTGGCATTTACTCGTGTGCAGGAACAAAAACGTGTCAAAATCGTCCCGGTAGTAATGGATATGAGATAATTGATGCTAGTACCTATGCTGAATGGGGTGTTGATTATGTAAAGTATGATTGGTGCAATTCTGAAGGTATTGACCCTTATAAAGCATACACCGATATGAGCAAAGCCCTTGCAGGTACAGGTAGGCCAATAGTTTTCAGTATGTGTGAATGGGGCAATAGTCGTCCGTGGGCCTGGGCACAAAATGTGGCGCATTTATGGCGTACAACAAACGATATTGTGGATTGCTGGGATTGTAGACGAGAATGGGGAGGCATGGGTTGGACAATCATACTGGATGCACAGGTCGGATTAGAAAAATATGCTGGCCCGGGACATTGGAATGATCCTGACATGCTTGAAGTAGGAAATGGGAATATGAGTTACAATGAATATGTTGCCCACTTTAGCTTTTGGTGCTTGCTTGCAGCACCTTTAATGGCAGGAAATGACCTTCGCAAAATGGATGATTCAATCAAAGGTATTCTTTTAAATAAAGATGCTATTGCTATCAATCAGGATGTGGCAGGAATTCAGGGGAGTAAAGTATATGATGATGGAGACTTTGAGATATGGAAAAAAGAACTCGATAATGGTGACATTGCAGTAATCTATTTCAACAGAAATCAACATTCGTTCAATTATCCCACTCTATGGGAAGAGATTGGCATTACGCATAATATGACAGTATACGACATCTGGAAACATGAGAATATTGGAGAAGTAGATCAATTGAAAAATCTCCTGCTTGATGGCCATTCCGTTAAATTCTTCAGGTTATCAAATGCCGCACAATAATATATATAGCATCTAATAATATTACCCTATATAAAAGATATAATCTAATGAAGATACAATATAAAGGCATTGTTTTAATTATGTTGATCGGTTTTGTAAGGCAGGTTGTAGCACAGGAACAAAACTTAATAGGAGGAGATCACTTAAACGATACTAAACTGTTAGAATTAACAAGCTGTGATGAGCTTCGTTCTCAAATGATTGGAGGAATGTTCAACTATTTTGAACAGGAACTAGAATCGACTTCTATAAATCGAGAGCAATACTGGGATCGAAATTATGCTTCCCCAGAAGAGTATGAGGAATCAGTCATATCTAACAGGGAAAAGTTTAAAAAAATTACTGGGATAATTGATGATCGTAAGCTGTTTAATGGGCTAATACTCATGGAAAGCACAGCTAAAAAGGCACTGGTTGCTCAAACAGATAATTATTCGGTTTACCGCGTTAAATGGCCGGTTTTAGAAGGCGTTACAGGCACAGGCTTGTGGGTTGAACCTCATGAAAAAGTTCAAGCACAAATAGTGGTTATACCAGATGCTGATCAGTCGCCCGATATGTTAATGGGGTTGAGTTCCGGAATTCCGGTCGAAACCTTATATGCACCACAGCTGGCAGATGCCGGTTGCAGATTGATTATCCCGTTGATAATCGATAGGAATGATACTTGGTCGGGAAACCCTGAAGTAGCCATGACAAACCAGCCTCATAGGGAGTTTATTTACCGGCGGGCTTATCAGGTAGGAAGGCATATTATAGGATACGAAGTTCAGAAAGTGTTGTCAGCCATTGACTGGTTCAAACGACAAGCAACCGAACTACCCATAGGGGTAGCAGGATATGGGGAAGGAGGACTCTTGGCATTTTATAGCGGAGCGGCAGATACCCGTATTGATGGAGTGTTGGTGAGCGGCTATTTTCAAAAGCGCGAGCGAGTATGGGAAGAACCTATATACAGAAATGTGTGGGGATTATTGAAAGAGTTCGGAGACGCTGAAATTGCTGGCTTGATAGCTCCCAGATTATTAGTGATAGAAGCCTGTAAAGGACCGGAAATAGGAGGTCCCCCTAACGCCACCGGGAATCGGAAAGAGGTTGCTGCTCCGGGACGTTTAACTACTCCGCCATTGCACTCAGTATTGGATGAGGCTCGCGAAGCAGAAAAGGTATTTCAAAAATTGAATATTCCGGCAAAATTCCAATTGGTGGTGAACGAAGAAGGAAATGGATTCCCCGGTTCAATGGCTGCCTTAGAAAAATTTTTAAACGGTCTTGGGGTCAATGCTGAGATATCAAAAGGGTTAAGCCAACGACCAGCAGTTTTAAACACGAGCTTCAATACCGATATGTGTATGCAACAGCAATTTTCCGAGTTGCTGAATCACGTTGATTTACTTGTTAAGAATAGTTCAAAGCAGCGAGAAAAATTTTGGGATCAGGCAGATGCATCAACCGTGAAACAATGGGAACAAACCACAGAGTTCTATAGAGAATATTTCCACGAAGAAGTTATCGGCAAAATGCCGTCACCTGACCAGCCATTTAACTCCCAATCCAAATTGATATACGAGACTCCCAATTGGAGAGGTTACTTGGTGAAGCTGGATGTATGGAACGGGATACCTGCAGGGGGAATTATGTTAGTTCCAAACAACCTAAAACCGGGAGAACAATATCCCCTTGTAGTGCTTCAGCATGGTTTGGACGGACGTCCCGAACCTTATATTGATCCTGAAAGGAACTCATTTGGATCTAAGTTGGCCGACTTGGGCTACATTGTATATGCACCACAGAATCCTTACGGTTTGGAAAATTTCAGAACATTTCAACGAATAGCCAATCCTTTGAAACAATCCGTGTTTTCAGTCACTATCGGTCAACATTACCAAACGCTGCAATGGTTAAAAACATTACCTTTTGTCGATAGAGAACGTATAGGGTTTTATGGGTTGTCTTATGGTGGAAAAAGTGCCGTCCGGATACCAGCTGTCCTAAAAGATTATAAAGTAGTTGTTTGCTCGGGAGATTTTAATGAATGGGTATGGAAAACTACCTCGTTGGATTTTCCTGCCAGTTATATGTTCGTAGGAGAATATGAGGTTTTTGAGTTTAACCTTGGAAACACAGTAAATTATGCTGAGATGGCCGGATTGATTGCACCCAGAGCATTTATGGTTGAACGAGGGCATTGGGATCCGGTTGCACCCGATGAATGGGTTGCTTACGAATATGCCAAAGTTAGAAGATTGTATACACAGTTAGGCATCAGAGACCACACAGATATTGAATTCTTCGACGGAGGACATATGATTAACGGAGTGAAAACCTTGGATTTTCTTGAAAAACATCTTAAAAGAAAAGGAAAATAAAATAGTTTTTCATGAGACAAACTTGAATCCACTCCGAAAAGTCCCGACATTTTTCTTATAGCTATTCGAGACGAAAGGAATAGATAAATATGGATAAATTATTTTTCAAAAATGTGAAAAATAGAGTTTTTGGAGGGGACTCAAACTTTAATAGAAAATAAATCAACTTATCAAATGAGGAAAATGACAATTTTTAAAAAAGCAATATTGCCTATTGTACTTATAGCACTTACTCTGAATATAGTCGATTGCAAAAACAACGGTGAAGCAGAGGATAACAACATTATTATTGAGAATAACGAGCTAAGATTCATTTTAAGCAGTAATGGAACCGCAAAAAGTCTTATTCACAAACCAACTGGTCAGGAGTGTTTAATGGGAGGGATAGATCTGCCGGCCTTTTCAATTACACAGGATAGACCATATGACAATGAACATCAGCTGGCTTTTCCGGCGATCAGGAAAGAGTTTTCTTCAGATACAATTTATCTGGAAGGTAATAAACTTGTTGTTGGCTTTGAGTTGATAGATTATCTGGCATATATTGATGTTAAAATAACGGATGACTATATCGGTTTTGTTCTCGATAAGCTGGAATACCATATGGTTGATATCGGTTTAAAGCGAAAGACCGAAATAGATGAATTCACACTACTGCAAATTCCATTGAAAGAAAGGATTAATTTTGGGGAGTGGCTGAACGTGATGTGGGATGATAATGTTGCAGTGAATTTGCTGGCTACCAATTCCAAGACTAAAATTGATTATGACAGTAGACCTGGTTATAAAATTGTCCGTGCAGGCGGAATTGCTGAAGTTCAGATTGAAGGTATAGGAGCTGCTTTAATCACCACGGGAACAGGGACTCTTCTCGACCGTATCGACAAGGTTGAACGGGATTATGGTCTCCCATTAGGGGTTGAAAGCAGGCGCAGGAGCGAGTATAAAAATTCATATTATGAACTCAGGGATGTAACTCCAGAAAATATAGATGAACATATTGCTTTCGCAAAGCAAGGAGGATTCAGGCAGATGGTAATCTATTACACCGATTTTGCCGAATCTATGGGGCATTTCCCATGGAAGCCTCAATACCCGAATGGAATAGAGGATTTGCAGGAAATAGTGAACAAGATTGAAGAGGCCGGTATGATTGCGGGACTTCATCTTCATTATAACAAAGCAGGGATGAACGACCCCTATGTTACTCCTAAACCTGATTCCCGGCTAAATGTGCGGGAGATTTTTACATTGGCAAAAAATGTTAACAGAAGAGACACTGTTATCGTAGTGGAAGAAAACCCTGACGGATGCACGTTAGAAGAGGGAAGACGATATCTGAAGATCGGAAATGAATTAGTTAGTTATAAGGGATATACAACAAATGTACCTTATCAATTTACTGGATGTCAACGAGGTGCATTAAATACATCACCCAGCAATACAGATGCCGGTTATATGATTGGAATATTAGATGTAGATACATGGCCGGTTTTTGTACGGTTCAATCAAAATACCTCTATTCAGGAAGAGGTGGCCGAAAGGCTTGCGAATATATATGATCAGGCAGGTTTTAAGTTTGTCTATTTCGATGGTGCAGAAGATGTTCATCCTCCATATTGGTATAATGTTTCGAAAGCCCAATTAGATGTTTACAATGCATTTGAAAATAAGCCTGTTTTTTCGGAAGGGGCATGTAAATCGCACTTTAGCTGGCATATACTTACCCGTGGGAATGCATTTGATATATTTCGACCTGAGGTAATCAAAGAAGCCACGCGTATTCATCCGGTTGCGGAAGCTAAGCTTGTTTCAAATGATTTTACCGGTATTGATTTCGGCTGGATCGGCTATGTGGCTCCTGATGAAAGCACGATAGGAATTCAACCCGATATGTTAGAATATATCACCAGCCGGGCAACAGGATGGAATTCTATTATTTCATTAATCGGCAATCTTGATCAGCTTAAGTCTCACCCTAGAACAGAGGATAACCTAGAAGTTATTAGGAGGTGGGAAGAGGTGCGAGCAAACGATATTTTGACGGCAAAGCAAAAAAAAGAACTTCGAAACCCAGAACAGGAACATATATTATTAATCAATGAAAAAGGCGATTTTGAACTCCTCCCCTACTTTCAAATTACTAATGTTGCAGATAAAAGTAAAGAAGTGCGTGCCTTCATATTTGAACGGAATAATAAAATCTGGGTCGTTTTCTGGCATATTTCAGGAGAAGCAAATATGGAATTACCTATAGATAGTAAAAATATTAAGCTTTTTACAGAGTTGGGTAAAGAGATTCCAGTTCAAAATAGTGATGATGGTATTATCTTGCCTGTAGGAAACCGAAAATATGCACAGTTTGATCTATCCCGTGAACAAGTGATCAAAATATTCTCACAGGCAATTTTACAATAATAAAGCATTTTCGTTAAGCCAAATGAGCGGAAAGCAAGCTTGCTTGCATTATGCCATGGTGAGAAATAGTCTAATTTTAATGAAGTTTAATTTTTAAAACAAATTGATTATGATGAAAGTAACATGTGGATTCACAATTCCGATTACCCTTTATGGATTACCCCCTAGTGTGGATGATCTTTTAAAAGTGATGGGTGAAATAAGCGAAGCAGGGTTTGATACGATGGAAATGGAAATAGATGCCGGTGAATGCCAAACATATGCCGATAAATGGCAAACGATAATAGATCGTTCCAAGAGCTTGAAACTGGATGTAGTAAGTATCATGGCTGTTACCTACGAACTCTTTTCCTTTGATGAGGAAAAGAGGCGAAAATCTTTGGAACTATTTTCCCAGATATGTGAAATGACGGCTGCCATAGGAGCAAAAATGGTGACCAACTGCTTCTATCTTCCACCGGAAATGGTTCCCAAGGAAAGAACATCCTTGTATCGCGGCGGGCCTGCAAATGCAATCGTTATACCGGAAGGCTTTGTTTGGGAAGAACTCAGAAATAATGTTATCGACCAACTAAAAAAAGCGTCTGAAATTGCAGAAAAAAACGGACTCCAGTTTGCCATGGAGATGAGGGCCGGTGATTTTATCTCATCCGTTGACGGTGTTATCTCTGTTTTTAAGGACACAGGGGTAGATAATATCGGCATGGTGTACGACGTTGCTCATGCAAATGCTATCGGGGAATACTTGGATTTAGGTATTTACAAACTTGGAAAATATCTTAGGTTGGTGCATCTGTCAGATAACGATGGAACCAAACCGTATCATTATCCACCGGGCAGGGGGAATATCGATTTCAGAAATATTATAAATACTTTAAAGAAAGTGAAATATGATGGCTATGTAGTAATAGATATTAGCGGAATTGATAATATCATGCATGAGGCTGTTAAAATGAAAGAGATGTTGGAAAAGTTAATCGCGGATAACTGAAATCTACTTAATAAAATTTAATCATATGAAGTTAAGTATCTCGTCAAAACTATATCAGAATTACAGGTTGGAGGAAACCATTAAACGGGTTGCCAAACTCGGTTACGATGGCGTAGAGATTTGGGGAGGGCGGCCGCATGCATATTATCGGGATATGGATCAGAGAAATATTTTATCGATCAGAAAATCTATCGAAAAAACTGGTCTGGAAATATCCGGTTTTATTCCGGCACAATTTGGATACCCAACAAATTTATGTAGTCCTATTTCTACTCTACGAAAAGACAGTGTAGATTATATCAAAAAAAGTATTGACACATCCCTTTCGTTGGGATGTAGGAAAGTAAGCCTTTGCCCCGGCCGTACCTTGTATGGACAGGGGTACGACAGTGGAATGGCTGAGTTAACTTGTAGCCTCGATGAGTTGGTGGATTATGCTGTTGCCGAAGAGGTGCTTCTTTTACTGGAACCGGCTCACATGATGGAAAGTGATCTGATTCTCACTGTTGCGGAAGGAGTTAGGCTCATTAAGGAGCAAAAATACCCGAATATGGGTATTGCATTGGATACCGGCCACTGTCACGTAAACAAAGAGTCGTTAATAGACAGCCTGCTACTTTTGAAAGAGGAAAATATTCCATTGCATATTCACTTAGATGATAACAACGGGCTAACCGATCAGCATAAGATTCCGGGAGAAGGAACTATCATCTTTGCACCATTTTTTCAAACTTTGATTGAAATCGGGTATAGAGACTATTTGACTATTGAATTGGGTTTTGATTATACTTCGAATCCTGATGAAGCTGCTTATCAGAGCAGAGAATTTGTTATGTCGATTTTAGAAGAAATAAACTCCATATCAAAAGAGGAAAACAATAATGAAAAATAATGCGATGACAATAAAGAAAAAAATTGCAGGGAGATATGGAGAAATGATTATAATCATCTTGGTTACATTTTTCTTTTTATCTTTCAGTCATGACAAAGCAGTAGCTCAAATAAGAGCCGGAACTGGGAAAAGTAATATAACTTCGAATACAGTAGATGTTAACGACTCACTCTATGTAAAAGCTTTGGTTCTGGAGAATGGAGAGTTAAGAATGGCAATAATTACTATGGATGTAGTTGCTATCGGAACCATAGGGAATATTCCGGATGATTTTTTGAATGATGTGCGAAATGAAATCGAGGACAAGTTTGATATTAAAAGACAGCATGTTGTGGTAAATGCATCACATAACCATCATGATGGATTTTTAACTGGTGATAACTGGTTGTGCGATGATATTCAAGAAAAAACTGTTTTGGCTGTAGAGAGGGCAATTTTAAACCTGGAACCGGTAAAAATTGGAGCGGGAACGAGTTCCGAAGAGATGTTCTCCATGAACCGTCGTATCAAACTCAACAATGGAAAGGTTTTTACTATTAGACATGCTAACCCGGATATGCCGGATGAAGAGATTGTAGGTTTGGGAGAGATTGACCCTGAAATTGGAATATTGAGAATTGACAGATTAAATGATACACCTAAGGCTATACTCTATAATTATGCCTGTCATCCTTATACCGGAGTGCCAAATAAAGGAGTTACTGCCGAATACCCTGGTTTTGCTTCAAGGTTAATTGAAAAACAATTGGGGCAGGGAGTCATGGCTTTTTTCCTTCAGGGAGCAGCTGGAGATATTACAGAAATATTTTATAAAGATGTAAACCATCCGAGAGACAGCAAACCGTTTGGGCAGATGCTCGGGTTAAATATACTTGAGAGGGTCAAAGGAATAACCACCAGCGAAACTAACCGATTGACAGTGGTAAACAAGGTCATTTGTCTCCCTCTTCGTTCTGATATTATTGAAAGATTGAATGATTTAGAAATCCAAAAGCAGATGCTTTTGGATTCTCTTCGGTCAACAAGTCTGAACTTGAAGACATTCCTTCCCTTATACCTGAAATACATGATATCAGAATCCTACCCTTCCTATCATAAATATTGGTATCTGGATGAAGAGAAAAAAGGAACAGATGGTTTAAAGAAACTGGATGAATCGAATAGAAAAGATATCGCTAAATATGTCGATAATATCCATTTAATGGAGAAACTGACACATATACAGGAAGATATTTATTGGTTGAAACTTAGAGAGGAGCTAGTTAATAAAATTGGTGGAAAGAGCATTCCTATCGAGATTATGGGAATCCGAATTGGCGACTTTATTCTTGTTACTTTTCCGGGAGAGGCTTTTGCGGCTGTAGGACTGCGTATTAAGGAATTATCCCCTTATCCTTTTACTTTTATGGCAGCATATTCCAACGGCTATATACATTATGCTCCCGACAAAGAAGCCTACCGGGAAGGCGGATATGAAGTAACAAATTGTATTCTGGCACCCGAGTGGCAGGAGATTTATGAGAGAGAGATACTGGAAGTGATAAAGCAATTATAATTTAATCGATGAAAAACGGACATACAAAAGAAAAAGATACAAAAGTTATTCCTGTTAATTTTGGGAAAAAAATCGTTGAATTACGAATACCGGAGAAAAACCTTTGTTTCAGCTTACAAAGAAATGAGTTCGATGCACCTGAAAATCCGGAGGATGAGATAAAAAGGGCTTTGCTGCAACCGATTGGGACAAAAAGACTTAGTGAGATAGTTTCAGAGGATTCTTCGGTTATTATCCTGGCGGATGATAGGACAAGAGTTACACCTCAAAAAATTATTATACCATTAATTCTTGATGAGCTATACGAAGCGGGGGTTAATAACAGGCAGATCAAGCTGGTTATAGCTTACGGCACTCATAGGCCGATGACAGACAATGAGATACTGGAGCGATTTGGGGAGGATGTAGTAGGTCGGATTGATATAAAACATCATGATTGCCACCACAACCTGGTGAACAGGGGAATCACCAAGCGAGGAACGCGCATAGTTGTAAACAAAGAGGTGCTCGATGCCGATATCCGTATCGGAGTAGGCGGGGTTCTCCCGCATCACCCTGTGGGTTGGAGCGGGGGCGCCAAAATTTTACTCCCCGGCGTGGCAGGAACGGAAACCGTTCATGCCATGCACTTGCTAGGAGCAACAGAACAGCAACTTGGAAAAGTGTTGACACCTTGCCGTGAAGAGATGGAGGATTTTGCACGAGAGGTAGGGCTTCATTTTATAGTGAATGTCATACAAACTGATAAAGGCGAACTGTTAAAAGCAGTGTCGGGCCACTTTATAGAAGCACATCGTGAAGCTGTAAAGTGGGGAATGAAAATTTTTGGTGCAAAATTCTCTGAAGCAGCTGACATTACTATCAGCAGTGCTTATCCGTCTGATCACGACTTCACCCAGGCCGATAAGGGCCTGTTCTCGGCAGAGATTGCCACAAAACACAAGGGCGAGATCATTCTTCTGTCGCCATGTTATGAAGGGATTGCACCTACACACGAAAAAGAGATTGCCCGCCTTGCCAAATATGATGATGACACGCTTTTCAAAATGTTGAATGATGATGTCATTGAAGATCGGTTTGGAGCTTCTGAGTGTATGTACCTGAATCATATAAAACGGAATTTTAAGGCCACTTTAACTATGGATCCGGTCTTGACCAACCTGCTTGGATTTCATTATTTGAATATAGATGACGTACAAAAGTATTTGGATAAACGTATCAGTCTGGATAATGATATTCAAATTGGAATAATCCATAATAGTAGCGAAGTGTTACCTGTCCGTGAATCGGCTGACAATAACAGCGCTAACACTTGAAATATACAATTGAAAAACAATAAATATTATGTCCAATAAAAAATCTATTTGGGGGCGAATTGGGAATTCTCTGAGTTCAATAGGACCTGGACTTTTCCTTGTAGGATACAGTATTGGTACTGGAAGTGTAATTGCAATGGCTTCTGCAGGATCTCGCTATGGAATGTCTTTTCTTTGGGCTCTAGCATTATCATGTATATTTAGTTTTTTCTTGTTGGAAGCATATGGCCGATACGCCATTGTAACGGGAGAAGGAGCTTTATACGGCTATAAGCAGCATTTCGAGAAATTTGGTAAGCCGGTAGCTTTGATAACCTTAGTAGGATTAGTTGTTGTGGAAATTCTAGCGCTTATTGGAATAATGGGGGTTGTTTGTGATCTTATGCATGAGATATCTATTCGCCTGTTTGGGGGTTTGGGATGGAATCCGGTTTACATAGCGTTTGGGGTTATCATTTTTTTGTATCTGTTCCTGCTCACAGGAAAATATTCCTCTTTTGAAAAGTTTATGATTGTCTTTGTATCCATCATGGGAATCAGTTTTCTTATATCCATGTTTGTTGTCTTTCCTGAACCTGAATCCATAATTGATGGACTCATTCCCAATATACCGGACGAACAAAATGCTCCGATGATCATAGCGGCTCTGGTAGGTACTACTTTAACGGCGCCGACCTTTGTCGTAAGAAGTATGCTGATGAAAGAAAAAAAATGGTCCACACAAAATGCCAAACTTCAGACAAAAGATGCCTTTGTTGCAGCATTATTGATGTTTATTATAAGTGGTTCTATTATGGCATGTGCTGCAGGTACTCTGTATATTGCTAATAAACCGGTTGAAGATATACTAACGATGGTAAGTATGCTAGAACCCTTTCTGGGGCGACTGGCTCTTTCTGTTTTTATCATGGGAATATTTGGAGCCGCGTTGTCGTCGGTTTTTCCAATTGCAATGCTAGCGCCTTTATTGATCAGTGATTACGAAAATAAACCTGTTGTTTATAAAGGTTCTCGTTTCAGAATACTGACAGGCATCGCGCTACTTTTCGGATTAATTGTTCCTGTGTTTGGGTTTAAGTCGGTTTTTGCCATGTTGATAAGTCAATTGTTTCAAATATTTGTATTGCCGATTGTAGTTATTTCCATCATGTATCTATTAAACAAAGAGAGTATAATGGGAAAATATAAAGCGGGATTTTGGTTAAATTTGGGACTTTTCCTAACTCTTATTTTCTCTTTTTACATTTCTTATCAATCCGCCAGAGGCTTTATAGAATCATCTCATACAATATTTTAAAGCAGGAAATATTGTATTTTTGGTATGTCGGGCATACATTACTACCGGCAAGATGAAAGTTCTTGTACACGCCGAGTTGGAAGGAAGTGTTAGTGAATGGCAAGGGGTATTGCGGGCGACTGCAAATCTGCAAGAAGTCAGCAGAGGTCATAGTAGTTCTATTCATGCAAGGATAGATGAAGGACTGAATCTTTTAATGTAAGGAGCAGTTGGTACAAAAGTAAACCGGATGGAGTGGAAGCAAGTTATAGCGCGTCGGTTGGAGCTGTTGAAAAACAGCTCCGAGAACGCCGTACACCCTTCTTTGGACAGAGAAACCGTAAGCGGAACTGAGGGAGCAGAGGTTCGGCAAAGTGGTTTAGCAGGCGTACAGGGACGAGCCTTAATGCACGGGTTAATGGAAGCTGTATGCACGGAAGAGAATATGCAAAGCGCATATAAACGGGTAAAGCGCAACAAGGGCGTCAGCGAAATAGATGGAATGGAAGTAAGAGAATATGCCGAGTGGTACACCCGTAATGGACACCCTACGGCTCTCCTTACTGAGGGGCAGCTATATGCCCCAAGGGGTCAAAACCGTAGAAATCCCCAAGCCGAACGGAGGGGTACGCCGGTTGGAAATACCCACGGTCATCGACTGAGTCATCCAACAAGCGATAGCCCGGGTTTTAAGTCCGATATACGAGAAAATGTTTTCCGACTGCGGTTACGGATTTCGACCCGGACGTAGCGCCCAACAGGCGGTATGCAAGGCGAGCGAAGTCGTAAATTATGATGCATCCGATTAAAACAGTGCAAACGGGTTTACTCGTTACAGTAGTTTTTAGAACGTCAGGGAGTCAGGAAGTGGCAAAGTTGGATATTTGCACTTTCGGGCAAAGGATGGTAGCGAAAGTCAGGCACTCCCCAAGCCCATGAGGCTATGGGAACGGCCCGGTTCAATGAACTTGGGTTATAGGTTTATCATTAAACTATGAAGTATTGCACCATTAGAAGAAACCGCCTGGTGGGAGAGCATGCCGGGTGGTGTGAGAGGACAGATAGGGAAATATTTCCTATCTTCCTACTTGATTAATAAAATGCGTACAAAGCACTGAAAAATATGAATAAGGTATTGTAAGCTGTTTTCTCTTGTCAATTTAATGACGGTTTTTACTTGCTTCAGTTGATACGGCCGATAAAAGTTTAAACTGAATTACTAACACTTTTTTTATAAATAATTTCTTTAAAATTGAAATTAAGAACCCGCTCTGAAAAATCAGTATTTATTATTATTTTTACAACTTAGAATACTTTTCTTAGGGTTCTCAATTAAAAAATATAAAAATCTAAAATAATGAATGCAGGCTTTATAGAATGTCGTGAAATATGTCTAATTATCTTTTTATTTATTACATTGACCTATGTGAAATCGCAGGTAAATCTCAATGATTCTCCTATGATTGGTGCAGAAATATTCATAGAGCCGGGACAGTCAGATAAAGATGTAGAGCATTGGTTCAGAATCCTTAGGGAGAACAATATGAATGTTACACGTATCCGTATGTTTGAGAATTATATGAAGGATGCGAATGGCGACTGGGACTTCAGTCTGTTTGATCGGGCATTTTTATATGCAGAAAAGTATCATATTAAAGTATATGCTAATCTTTTCCCTGCTACTGATTTTACTGATGTAGGAGGCTTTAAATTTCCTAATGACGAAGAACATTTGAACCGAATAGCCGATTACATAAAAAATGTAGTCCTTCATTTTAAAAAATTCTCATCTCTTTATGGTTGGGTTCCAATTAATGAACCGGGAGGAGGAAACATAAATGCTCCTTTAGCCCAGATGATTTATAGGAAATGGAAAGATGATAGTGGGGACTTTAATCAAAGTAGCGATAAACTAGCTGATTATCATCACCTGTCATTTGATAATGAGAAGTTTTTATTGTATTATAATACATGGTACCTAAGATGGTTGTCGGATGAAATCCGCAAATATGACAATGAAAATCCAATTCACGTAAATAACCATGCGATTTTTTCTCTTGCCTCACAGTATGATTTTCCAAGTTGGAGAACTTTTCTATCCAGCTTAGGAGGTTCAGCTCATGCAAGTTGGCACTTTGGTTTCTTCTCTAGAAACAAGTATACCATAGCCATGTCTGCTAATAGTGAGATTCTTCGTTCAGGCGCAGGCAACATTCCTTGGTTGATGACCGAATTACAGGGAGGAAATAATATTTATAGTGGTAACCAACCTATGTGTCCTACCAAAGAAGAAATAAGTCAGTGGTTTTGGATTACAATAGGTTCGGGTAGTAAAGGGGCAATCTATTGGTGTTTAAATCCAAGAGCATCCGGTTCGGAGGCTGGCGAATGGGCTATGGTGGATTTTCAGAATCAGCCAACCGACAGATTGGTTGAAGCAGGACGAATTGGATCGGTAATTGATAAAAATCGCCAACTATTTTCCGAAGCAAAGCCTCTGAACAGCAATATACACGTTATTTATATTAGAGAGTCGATGTGGGTAGAGAACAGATTGGCGAGACGCTCAAGTGATTATGAAATGAGACAATCAGGGGGCGTGATAAAATCAGCTTTAAGCTATTTTGAGGCTTTTTCTCACATGGGCTTGCAACCTTCTTTTGAGGAATTAGGCGAATTTGATTTCAGTAAATCCTCCTATAAGGGGCATACCATGGTACTGTCAAACCAAATTGCAATTCCACATAAATATGATGATAAACTTCGCTATTTTGTAAGGAATGGTGGTCAGTTAATTATTGATGGGCTTACGGGGTATTACGATGAAAACGCCATTTGCAGGATGATGAATGATTTCCAGTTAAAAGATCTGTTTGGAGGATATGTCTCTGAATTTAAATTTACCAATAACTTGTTCCACTTACAGGTAGGCCAGGAAAAACTGACTTCTCATGCATTAAAGGGATATATTCGGCCTTCCATTGATGATGCTAGTGGAAACATACATGCAAAAAATGAAATAATTGGTTTTGAAGAGGATAAAATTACAGGTATCGTAAATCAATATGGAGAAGGACGTGTAATATGGATTCCTTCATTAGTGGGTTTAGGCACACGAATTGAGGATAATTTTGAACCATTAATTCTGTTTCTAAAGAAATATGTAAATATAGATGTAGAAATACATTTTGAACCATTCCTGAATGAAATATTAATGAAAACATTAAAGAGTGGGGATCGATATATTAGTATAATAGTAAATAAATCTGATTCAAAAAAGGATGTTATGGTTATTGCACCTTTCGAGCTTAAAGATCCTATGATACTATTTTCGAATGGCACCGCATTGATGACGGACAATATACTAAGCATAGGGTCAGAAGAAACTGTTGTTATTAGTTGGAGTTTACGGTAAATCAGAATTCCATTATGTTTAAAAGTGAGTTTTCGTCTTTGTATTGTTCCGATAATGGATATATATTAAACTTATTTACTTGATTGTAGGATTGTTGATTTTAAAACATATTCGTAATCTCTCTGATGAATGAATAGTGAAATGATGGAGTGAAATACATTTACTAACAATACTTTTTGTGGAGAATAAGAATTTCAGCCTTTTGAAGCATCGGAGTTGGTGTGGGAATTGAGCCGGTTATTGAACATCTAAAAGAAGATCAGCGTCTTTGTAAGAATTACTATAAAAAAATGTTCGGGGATGAGATCAATATTGTGCTTGCCACAGCTGGATTAAACTTCAAAAGGATGATGAACAAAAGGGAATTATTTTTTTGGAACTAATACCCTTGTTTCTGAAAATACAACTTGACTTAAACCGGGTTGGTGTAAATTTATACTCAAAAGAAAAAGGGTTTTTTTTAAGGCTTGACCGCATAATCGCTAACGCGTATACCGTTTTTCCAAACGTCCGATTCCATTTTTCGCAAAACGGAGGCTCTACGTTTTTGTAGTTTATCATATTTTCGGCTGTAGATGTGCAACTACCTGATATGCCCATTGGGAACTGAACTAGCACGAATAAGATCTTTCTGTAACAGCAGGGTTATTCATTGGGTACTCCATAAAATATCTTATTTTCCTCTATAAATCACAGGTTAGTTTCTAAAAACATCCAGACCTATTGCTTTAACAATCAGGTTTTGGTAATTTTTGATCCCTGCAAAAAGACAAAGCGAAAGCATCCGTCTTCCTTTTTGAAAACCGGGAACATGAAAAAATAAAATACTTTCCTCTGCGAGCTTTCCTTTCTCACGTGCGCTTTCATTGCCGGCATAGTCTGTTGTTCATTTTGCTTACACGGGATAATATTTTTCAATATTTCGCCACAAAGATAAGGAATTTGGCAAATGCCGGAAGAAATCCTTCCACAGCCTTTCTCTATCAATGCATCACGCAAAGCTGTCAAATCGGGAGTAAGTGTCCCCCAACGTTTTTCTAAAAGTTTTTTACCTTGTTCATCCAATATACATGCAAATACACTATCTTTGTGAATGTCAAGGCCGAATACTGTTATCTATCCTTTTAATTAAAAGTTGAACAATGAGTTAATTAATTGAGATATGTCCTGTGGGCTAAGCTCGTTCAAAGGTACAAAATTGTGGCGGTCTTGATACTATTTTATCTGTCTGTGTGTGGATCGAAAATTATCATGTAAATTTGTTTCGTAGCATGTTTTTGGGTATCGTTTTGTGACCTAAATTTGATGTATAACGGCAGCTTTACCGGATAAATATGTTGTTTTTTGTTACAAATCGGCAAGTTATTTTGTTTGCGAAAGATCAATAACTGATTTGTTCGCTATTTTTGGCAAATAATTTTATTTTTTGCCGATTACCTCTATATTATCAATATAAAAATAAAACGAATCTGTTGTGAAACGGTTTTTGGATAAATATCTTCTTCTTATTGCAATGGTTATCGGGATAGGGTTTTATCGGCCTCTTTCCGTTTTGTCGCCCCTCACTCCTTTTTTGCTCTCGGCAATGTTGTTCATTACCTATACGCGTGTGTCGTGGCACGATATCCGATTGACCAAATTTCATTACATTTTGTTGGGCATCCAGTATATCGGCAGTGCCGCCGTATATTTGGTGCTTCGTCCGTTGAACGAAATACTGGCACAGTCGGCCATGATCTGCATATTGGCTCCCACAGCCACTTCGGCCCCTGTGGTTGCCGGCATACTGGGTGGAAGCATTTCCGCCGTAGCGGCTTATTCCATGATCAGCAATTTGTTGGTGGCATTTATTGCTCCTTTGTTTTTGTCGGTAGTGGGTCATGCCGGCGCCGATGTTTCGTTTGCCGTTTCTTTTTGGTATATTTTCAAAAAAGTGATGCCGGTGCTTGTTTTGCCTTTTGTGTGCGCGTTGCTCCTTAGGAAGGTGTCCTTCAATGTATATAAGAAAGTGCAGTCGGCACAGATCGTTTCGTTTTACTTGTGGGCGGTAACCATTACTATTCTTATTGCCGGTGTTACCCGGTTTGTGGTAGAACAGAACACCGGTGGTTATGCGCTTGAGATTTTTATTGGTCTTGCTTCTTTGATTATCTGTCTCTTGCAATTTTTCTTCGGAAGGAAAATCGGTTCCGCTTTCGGACGAGCCGTTGCCGGAGGACAAAGTCTGGGTCAGAAAAATACCGTTCTGGCCATATGGCTCACCCAGACTTATCTCCATCCGTTGGCTTCGTTGGGACCGGGCTTGTATGTGTTGTGGCAGAATCTGGTAAATTCATACCAGATCTGGCTCAAAAAACGTCAAGAAGAAAAAGCAGCCTCGTCGTCTCAATAAGTTTCCCTCATGTGTTTAACGGTGATGGGTGTTTTTTCCGATGCTTTCAGTTGGGGAGAGGTGATGACGATCGTCTTTTTTTCTCCCGGTAGCAGGTCGAAAAAGTTATCGGTAAATTTGGCCCCTTGAATGGGTATTTCCACGAATACGTCTTTTGCCAGGTATTTGCTCGACAACGTGACCGTGTATTTTCCGTCGGCGTATGCCACCTTTTGTTTGATGGTTGTTTGGGGGAGGTTCAATTTGTTGGGCCAATAGAAATAATCGTTCTTCTCGGAAATCACTTTACCGTTTTTATTGCTCAACCAAGCATGAATCACACAGTTGTGCTTTTGTTCTTCCGTCAGTAGGTCGGTAATGGCATAGCTTTTCACTTTGCTTGACGTGTTGGCTTTTGCCGATACGGTTTCTTTGAATGTTTTTAGTTTTTTACCCATAAAGTCGATAATCTCCACATGGAGTTGCAGAGAATTTACTTCTTCGAGTTGATCCGACATAACAAAATAGCTCAATTGGTTGTCTTTTATTTCCGAACCCAGCGCAATGGGCGCAAAAACATCGCGAACTTTGTAGTGTTGCGCTTTCCAATTGTTGTAGTAATCGATACTCGACCACGAAACCACCGGCCAATCGTCGTTCAATTGCCAGTAAAGCGTTCCCATGCAGTAGGGTTGGTTGCGGCGATGAGCCTCTATCCCTTCTCTCATGCCGTTTCCTTGCATAACGAGACCCACATACACGAAATCTTCAAAATTTTTTGGCGTGTGATAATACATGTCCATGTAGGTTTTGATGACTTCGTTTCCGATGCCACTTTTTTGATGGATTTTCATCACATCGGAATTGATATCCAAATCGTTTTCGGAAGCGAAGGTTCGGATGGTTTTCATTTCGGGAAATGCTTGGAACCCAAATTCGCTCATAAATCGCGGGATGCGTTCGTTCAATATTTCAAAAGGTTCGCGTCCATGCCACAATCCCCAGTAATGGGCATCGCCGTATTTCAGTGTTTCGGGGTTGCCCCAGTTTGATGTGTCGGGCGAGCTGTGAATGTATCCGCGTGTGCCGTCGTATTTGTTTACCAGACGGGGAATCATCTTGCGGAACGTTTTGTTGTACCCCTCGCGCCAGCTTTTCATGATTTCAGGAGTATATTTTTTATCCCATCCCCAATGATCCAGGCCCTCGTCGATTTCGTTGTTTCCGCACCACAGTGCCAAGGAAGCATGATTTCGCAGTCGCTTGATGTTGTAAATCGCTTCATCCTTTACGTTTGCCAGAAAAGGATCGTCCGAAGGATAGGGGGTGCACCCGAAAATAAAATCTTGCCAGATTAAGATGCCCTTTTCGTCGGCTAGGCGATAGAAATAGTCGTTCTCGTAGATGCCGCCACCCCATATGCGCAGAAAATTCATGTTGGCAGCCGTAACGTTTTCGAAAAGGCGATCGTAAAAGGCTTCGTCTTGTTGCGAAGTCATGATTTCTCCGGGAATATAATTTGCTCCTTTGGCAAACAAGGGAATATCGTTCACTTCGAAATAAAATTTCTTGCCGTATTCGTCGGGTTCGTAAATCAGTCGTATTTTCCGCAAACCGATTTGTTGCGTTTTTTCGGCGATGGTTTGATTGTCGTGTATGATTTTTGCCGTAAAATCGTAGAGGTGTTGTTTCCCCCAACCGGCAGGCATCCAGCGTTCGGGATTGGCAATCTCCAGCGGTATGTTGATGCGGTTTTTGCCTCGAACGAGGTTGATTTCCCGGCTGATGGTTTTTTTCTCCCCTCCTTTCAGTCCGTATTCGATTACCATTTGGGCTTTGAGGGGTTCTTTCGATACCGAAAAAACTTCGATCTGATTGTCTATTTCGGCCTTTTGTGCCGTGACAGACGTTTGTTTTACGTAATAGTCGTCAATTCGTGCTGTGTTGTAGAATGTGATCGAAACCGGTTTCCAGATGCCCATTTGCACCAACCGCATACCCCAATCCCACCCGAAATGGTAGGGAGCCTTACGCGAATAGACGCTCATTTTTTTGTCGCTATGGTCGTTGTCGGCAGGGTATTCGTATCCGTTTGTCAAACGTGCGGGTTCCATGTGGGCGATAGGCGAATAAAAGCGGATGTAGAGTTGATTTTCTCCTTTGCGCAGGCTGTTCTTCACCGATACGTTGTATCCGATGAACATGTTTTGTGTATGCAGGATCTTGGCACCATTGAGAAAAACATCCGCATGGGTATCCAACCCTTCGAAAAATAACATGGCATCGTCGTGTTGCAATTGTTCGTCTGTGACCGTGAACGTCTTTTTGAAATCCCAGTTTTCGTTTTCCGGCCATTGCACTTTCGTTTCGTTTGTTCCGTAATAGGGGTCGGGGAGCACCTTGTGACGGATCAAATCTCGTTGAACCGACCCCGGAATTTCGGCGTCGCGCCATTCGTTTTTGCCGGTTTGCGTAAATTGCCATCCCTCGTTGAGTTCGATTACGATGGGTTGCTGAGAAAAAGTGAAAGCAGGTATCAGCAGACAGAATAAAAAGACTAATTTTTTCATAAAGGCGAATTATTTTTTGATAGTTTATAAAGCGAATTTAATTTTGACCTTTTGCAAAGATGCAAAAAAATCGGTATAATTAAGCTTATTTTTGGCGGGATTTTAAGAGAAGGATTGCATCTTTTTTGGCATGTTATTTGCTTCTATTTTGAGATACTATTTCATCACGATAAACACAGCGTCAATACATTCGGACTTATTCCCTATTCAATTTTTTGTGTTTTTTCATTCCGATGATTCCGATGAATTTGTGTGTTCCGTAATAAAACGAAGCAAATTTGTAGGTATGGAATTTTTAAGTGTCTGTGTGTAAATTGGAATTTATCGTGTAAATTTGTAGTAACAAAAAATTAAAAATCCGATTTTAGGATTTAAACGTGATTTGATGTATTTAGAAAAACATAATTGAAAAATATATGAGAAGAAAAACATCTTCCCCCAAATCGAAATCAAGACTCAGTAAAAAAGCATTGACAAAAGCCGTAGTCGATTTTTTAAATCGAAACAGGGGAAAAGAATATAATTATAGGCAAATAGCTGCCGCCATCGACGTAAATAGCAAAGAAGGGCGCACTTTATTGGTAAAAGTGCTCGATAAGCTGCGCGACGAAGATGTTGTATTGGAAACGTCGCGAGGGAGGTATCGTATCAACGACCGCCGTTTGATGCTCGAAGGTCGTTTTGAACGGCGCAGCAACGGCAAAAATTTTTTTGTGCCGGATGACGATGGCAATATCGTTTTTGTTAGTGAGCGCAATTCCAAACATGCCATGAACGGCGATCGGGTGCGTGTTCAACTGCTGGCAAAGCGAAAACATGCCGAAACGGAGGGAGTGGTTGTTGATATTTTGAAGCGTTCGGATACCTATTATATCGGAACACTCGAAGTGAAAAAGCATTACGCCTTTTTGGTCATGGACAGTAAAATATTGGCCAACGACATTTTTATTCCGTTTGAGTATCTCGGTGAAGGAAAGGATGGCGACAAAGTGGTGGTCGAAATTGTCGAATGGCCCGAACGTGCCAACAATCCTATCGGAAAAGTGATCGATGTGTTGGGTAAACCCGGTGAAAATACGGCTGAAATGCATGCCATTTTGGCGCAATACCATTTGCCTTACAAGTATCCTCGTGAAGTGGAAATGTATGCCGAATCTTTGTCCGATAAAATACCCGAAGAGGAGTATGCCAAGCGCGAGGATTTTCGCGATGTGCCGACCATAACCATTGATCCTGCCGATGCAAAAGATTTTGACGACGCACTCTCGTTGCGTAAGCTTTCCAACAATCGGTGGGAAGTGGGAGTGCATATTGCCGACGTAACGTATTATGTGAAACCCGGCGACCCCATTGATAGAGAAGCCGAAAAAAGGGCAACGTCTATTTATTTGGTCGATCGTACGGTGCCCATGCTTCCGGAGAGATTGAGCAACTATCTTTGTTCGCTTCGTCCTCATGAAGAGAAGCTGTGTCATTCGGTGATTTTTGAGATGAACGACAAAGCCGAGGTGTTGAAATACCGCATTGCGCATACGATTGTGAAGTCCGACAGCCGCATGACGTATGAAGATGCACAGGCGATAATCGAGACGGGAAAGGGCGATTTCAGTTCCGAAATTCTCGTGTTGAACAATTTGGCCAAACAGCTTCGTGAACGCCGTTTTGCCAATGGCGCCATCAATTTCGATCGGTATGAAGTAAGATTCAATCTCGATGAGAACGGTAAGCCGTTGGGTATATATTTTAAGGAATCGAAAGAAGCCAATCATCTGATCGAAGAATTTATGTTGCTGGC
>CAYUIY010000020.1:0-26524 GCA_964444915.1 uncultured Dysgonomonadaceae bacterium | reverse complement strand
AAGCTTCCTCATCCTGCGGATTGACAATCAACCGAAAATAACCAATGATGTCTTTAATCTCCTTGCGCTGATAAAAAGAAAGACCGCCGTAAATACGATAAGGAATATTTTTCTTACGCAATGCCTCTTCAAATATACGCGACTGTGCATTGGTGCGGTAAAGAATGGCAAAATTGCCGTACGAGACATGGTCTTCATAGCGCATACGAGCAATTTTATTAGCGACAATCAATCCTTCTTCAAAATCAGAAAAAGCACTAATCACCTCAATCTTTTCTCCCTCTTCTTGCTCAGAAAAAACATTTTTAAAAATTTGTCCTACATTCTTTTTGATTAGGCTATTGGCCGCATTCACGATATTTTGGGTCGAACGGTAATTCTGCTCAAGCTTAAATATGTGTGCTTCGGGATAGAAAGATTTAAACTTCAAGATATTATCGATATTCGCGCCGCGAAACGAATAGATACTTTGCGCATCATCGCCCACCACAAACACACGACGATGCACTTCTCCTAATTGCCTTACAATGAGATGCTGAGCAAAATTCGTATCTTGATACTCATCCACTAAAATATACTGAAAGCGATTCCGATAATTCTCCAACACATGGGGATGATCCCGAAAAAGAATATTGGTATACATTAGGAGATCGTCAAAATCCATGCTATTCCCAGACCGCAAACGCTCTTGGTAACGACGATAAATTTCAAAAATCAGGGGTTGTTTTATCCTACGATCATACTCCACAAGCTCTGCATTTCGTTCATACATTTGAGGAGTTATCAGACTATTTTTTGCCTTCGAAATGCGATGATGCACGTTGCCGGGACGATATACTTTATCATCCAAATTCATATCTTTTATGATCAGCTTGACGAGGTTATGCGAATCTGACGCATCAAAAATCGTAAAATTGGAATCGAAACCGATAATTTCAGCTTCGTTGCGTAAAATACGCGAAAAAATAGAATGAAACGTACCCATCCATACTTGACGAGCCTTCTTTTCCCCAACAAGCTCGGCAACACGCGACTTCATCTCTCGTGCAGCCTTATTGGTAAATGTAAGAGCAAGAATATAATAAGGAGGAAGGCCCTGTTCCAATAAATAAGCTATTTTATAGGTAAGCACTCGGGTCTTTCCCGACCCGGCACCGGCTATGACTAGGGACGGACCATCACAAAATTCGACGGCTTTTTGTTGAGCAGCATTCAATTGAGCGAGTAATTCGATCAAAGTATTTTTGTCAGACGATTCCATAATGGCAAAAGTACAAATTTTTCGGCGGTTATTCCCCGAAAATTCGTACTTTTGTACCGGCTTTTCAATCCGTGAGTTTAATGAAAGGAATTTTTAAAATACTTAAGCGATTTCTGCCTCCCTATAAAAAATATGTTGTACTTACTTTTATTTTCAACATATTAACTGCCATTTTAAATGTATTTTCTCTGGCAACAATTATACCTATTCTTCAGGTTCTATTCAAAATAAACACCGCCACATATGAATTTATTCCCTGGAATACTCGGGGAATTTCTTCCCTTGATATTCTTTTCAATAACGGATACTGGTATATAACTCAACTGATCGAAACATATGGAAGCAGTCAAACATTACTAATTTTAGCTGCTGCTTTGGTCACCATGACCTTTTTTAAAACCCTGTCTGCTTATCTTGGATCCTATTTTACGATACCTATCCGTACAGGAGTAGTACAAGATATCCGAAATCAAATCAATGAAAAAATACTCGCTTTACCCATCGGTTTTTTTACAGAAGAACGTAG
The DNA here is from genome assembly GCA_964444915.1 of uncultured Dysgonomonadaceae bacterium. GTDB lineage: Bacteria > Bacteroidota > Bacteroidia > Bacteroidales > Dysgonomonadaceae > Anaerorudis. Next base: position 24,737 of record CAYUIY010000020.1, on the reverse strand, counting down.
AGGGGACATTTTGGCCAGAATTTCAGGCGACGTCAACGAAGTAGAAAACTCAATTATGAGTTCGCTCGACATGCTTTTCAAGAATCCCATCCTCATCCTCATTTATTTGGGTACAATGATTGCTTTGAGCTGGCAGCTTACTCTTTTTGTGCTTGTACTGCTTCCGATAATGGGTTATGTGATGGGAACAGTGGGGAAAACACTTAAAAGAAAATCGTTTGAAGCGCAAAATAAATGGGGAGAATTAATGTCGCAAGTTGAGGAAACGTTGAGTGGTTTACGGATAATAAAAGCATTCAATGCCGAAAAGAAGATCTCGGAACGATTTCACAAAGGGAACAACGAATTTAGAAGAATGTCCAACCGAATAGCCCGTCGCCAGTACCTGGCACATCCCATGAGTGAATTTCTTGGTACGCTCACCATGGCTATTGTTCTTTGGTTTGGCGGTTCATTAATTTTAGAAGGAAAAGGGCTCATTGATGCTGCCACGTTTATTTATTATCTCACTATTTTTTATAGCATTATTAATCCGGCCAAAGATTTTTCGAAATCGGCTTATGCTGTACAAAGAGGACTGGCATCGATGGAAAGAATCGATCGTATCCTGGAAGCTCAAAATGAGATCGAGAATCCGGAAAATCCCAAAAAACTTCAATTTAATCGCCACATCCATTACGATCATGTATGGTTTGCTTACCAATCGGACTGGGTATTGAAAGATATCAATCTGGTTATCCCTAAAGGAAAAACAATTGCTCTCGTAGGAGAATCAGGATCAGGTAAATCCACCATCGTGGATCTTCTTTCTCGCTTTTACGATATCCAGCAAGGCGGAATTTATATTGATGATATAAATATTAAAGAGGTTACCCTCCACGATTTGCGTTCATTAATAGGATATGTAAGCCAGGAAGCCATTCTCTTCAATGATACATTTTTCAACAACATCGCCTTTGGCAAAGAAAATGCAACGAAGGAGGAAGTGGAAAGAGCAGCTCATATTGCTAATGCACACGAATTCATTGTGGCTACCGAACACGGCTATCAGACCAATATTGGCGACAGAGGCGGGAAACTATCCGGAGGTCAACGTCAACGCATCAGCATTGCTCGGGCCATTTTGAAAGACCCTCAAATTCTCATCCTCGACGAAGCCACATCGGCATTGGATACGGCGTCGGAAAGACTAGTACAAGAAGCATTGGATAGACTGGTACAAAATCGTACCACCATTACCATTGCTCATCGATTATCCACCATTAAGAATGCCGACGAAATTTATGTTATACACGATGGAGAAATAGTAGAACATGGTCACCATGAAGAATTGTATGCCAAAAATGGATATTATCGAAAACTATGCGACGCACAAATCGATGTTTACCGATAAATGCATTTAAAAGAGTCGAAAGTTGTCATTCTGTCACAATCTCATTTTGAGAGACAATCATATTCATTTTAACATCGTGTTTTTCATGTGGGATTTGATCGAACAATTGAAAATCGAAACAAATACCTATTTTTGGAGCTTTGATAAGAGGTAACAACCGGTCGTAAAACCCTTTCCCCCTACCCAGTCGATGAAGTTTTCTGTCAAATGCTATTCCGGGAACAAGCACAAGATCGATCCGCTCGAAATCAACAAAATCGATCCCTTGCGGTTCATAAATTCCAAAAGAAGATTTCACCATCCCCTTCTGCAAAGTAAATTTCCTCAATACCAATTCATTTCCTCTTACAACGGGGAGAATAAAGCACTTGCTCCCACAATATTTATCGATAAAATCATGTGTAGCCACTTCGCCCTCCATACTATAATATGCCAAAATACACGTAGCATCCCGGAACAAAGATATTGATTCAAGCGTTGAAATCACTTCTGTCGAAAAATCACTTAATTCCGCTTTCGATAAAGCCTTTTTTTTCGCTGCTATTTGATTCCGTAAAGCCTGTTTCGAAGATACCTCCAGCATTTTTCCAACAACGTATCAAAACTAAACAAAAACAAGTTGAGTCAAAGCAAAAAATCACTCTTTATAGAGTTCTCTAACAACAGCTTCGGGTACAGCTTTTCCTGTAACAATCATCTCTATAGCTTTGTCAACCACATTATCGTTTTCCATAAGAACAGCATAAAATCCTTCCTCTCCCCAGAAATTCCGGATGATGTAAGCTTCGAGCTGAGTTTCTAAAAGTTTTCGCGACTCCTCAATATAATACGGGCGCTGTCTTACACCTTTTGAATCGGCATAACTCACCAAATTCATCAGCAAAGGCTGCATACGAAGATAGCGGTGAAGATCTTCCCACGAACTAAATTTCTGCAATTTCTCCCTATTTCTATCGCTGTACACCATCGCATATTCCTGAACAAGATCACGACTTATCAACGCATTATAATATGAATTTATACCCGTCGTATCACGAGGAATGAAAATATCAGGCATAATTCCATCGCCACCATAAACGGTTCTACCTCCGTCTGTTTTATACGGTCTTAAATCGACATTCGAAGCCGTATCCACATTTACATAATTACCTTGGATATAACGATTAATGGCCTCCATTTCATATTCATAGTATCGTTCTTTTTCATATTTACGCTGAATGGATCGTCCTGATGGTGTGTAATAACGAGCGACCGTCAATCGGATAGCCGATCCGTCTCTAAATTGACGTTGACTTTGCACCAACCCCTTTCCAAAAGATTTGCGTCCAATAATTAACCCGCGATCATGATCCTGCATAGCTCCTGCAAAGATCTCGCTAGCTGAAGCACTTAATTCGTCAATCAACACAATAATCTGATCTTTTTTGCAGGTTCCCGATCCGTCGGCATAGTGATCAATACGGGGAAATCTGCGTCCTTCGGCATAAACAATCAATTTACCTTTCTCCAAAAATTCATTTGCCATAGAAATAACTGTTTCTAACGAACCACCCGAATTGCCACGAAGATCAATCACGAAAGAATCGCCTCCTAAGTTTTTTAATTTTGAAATGGCAGAAATAAATTCGCTGAAAGTTGTGAATGCAAAAGTGCCCACTTTAATATAACCAATATCATCTGTTAACATGTAAGACGCTTGTACGCTACTAACCGGAATATCCCCTCGGGTTACGGTAATATGTATCATTTTATTTTCAGATGGTCTGATGATGCCAAGCTTAACTTGTGTCCCTTTTTCGCCTCGCAGTTTCTTTACTACCTGTTCATTGGTGATATTTATCCCTGCTATTACCGTATCGTTTACTTCAACGATGCGATCCCACGGTTGGATTCCTGCGGCTTCAGAGGGACCTCCAGGAATAATACTGGTAACAACAATGGTATCATTGAGCACATAAAAGCTTACACCTATTCCCGAAAAATGAGATTCCAGCTCTTCGTTGACTCGTTTCATTTCTTCGGCAGGTATATAAGCCGAATGGGGGTCAAGCTCCCTGACGATATGAGGCAAAGCATCTTCGACCAATTCCCTCATATTAATGGGATCGACATATGATTCCCCAATATAATTAAGAACTGCATTTAGTTTTTCGGTACCTGCAACTTTTACTCCTCGTTCGAATACCAAAAACTTGTTACCAATAAAAATTCCTAACACAATTGCCAAAGCAATCCATAACGGTAACCACGTTCTTATACTTTTTTCAGCATCCATCATCCACTATTTTTAATTATATCTTCCGTTATCTATTTATCTATATCTATAGCAACAACTTCAATATTAGCCCTCTTCAACAAATCAATTCCATCGCTCACTCGGTAAGAATCAGCATATACAACCCGTTTGATTCCGGCTTGAATAATAAGCTTGGCACATTCTATACATGGAGCCGAAGTCACATAAAGTGTCGCTCCTTCGCTACTATTGTTCGATCGAGCAACTTTTGTAATTGCATTGGCCTCGGCATGCAAGACATATGGTTTTGTGATATTATTTTCATCCTCGCATACATTCTCAAAACCTGCCGGCGTGCCATTATAGCCGTCGGATATAATCATTTTATCCTTTACCAAAATTGCACCCACCTGACGACGCTTGCAATAGGAATTCTCAGCCCAAATGAAGGCCATACGTATATAACGCTTATCTAACAATTCTTGTTTATTCTCTCTATTTTCCATTCTTTTAATCGGCCTTTAAACTCATGTCAAGACTCTTAACCGAATGAGTAAATGCACCTACAGAAATATAATCTACTCCACATTCGGCATAACTGCGTATGGTTTCTTCTGTGATCCCGCCCGAAGACTCGAGCTCTACCTGTCTGGCTACCAATTCCACAGCTTTACGCGTATCTTCAACAGAAAAATTATCGAGCATAATCCTATCCACACCTCCTACACGTAACGCCTCTTTTAGTTCATCAAGATTACGAACTTCGATTTCGATTTTCAGGTCTTTGCCTTTTTCCTTCAGATATTTTTGAGCTCTGCGAATAGCGTTTTCGATACCACCGGCAAAATCAACATGATTATCTTTCAAAAGAATCATATCGAAAAGTCCGATCCTATGATTTTCCCCTCCCCCTATTTTTACTGCTTTTTTTTCAAGTATACGCATTCCGGGGGAAGTTTTACGCGTATCGAGCAATTTCGTGTGGGTTCCCTCAAGAAGTTTCACATAGTGATGAGTTGTGGTTGCAATACCGCTCATGCGCTGCATGATGTTAAGAACAAGACGCTCGGTTTGCAAAAGCGATTGTACCTTTCCTTCCACAACAAAAGCTACATCACCGGGCTTAACATGCGCCCCATCCTCGATAAAAACTTCCATCTTTAACGTAGGATCAAATTTATGAAAAACTTCCTTTGCCACCTCCACTCCGGCAAGAATACCTTCTTCTTTTATGATAAGCTTCGCTCTTCCTTCGGCGTCAGCAGGAATACTACACAAGGTAGTATGATCTCCCTCCCCAATATCTTCGGCAAAAGCCAGATCTATGAGTTTATTTACTAATTCTTTCTCTTCCATATTTAAACGTTTTCTGAGAATACTCTAACTGTATAAACACCTAAAACATCTTTTTTGTTAACTGTGCTGTTGACAATGAATTGACAAAATTATAAAAATAAAGTATTACATTTGTAATCAGGACGAAAAATTTGTATTTCAAAGATAAATTCATAGAAATGAAAATCATTTTGTTATCGGTAGGGAAAATAAACGATGCTGCTTATAACAAGCTGATAAATGCCTATGTAAAAAGACTCGAGCACTATATCCCCTTTGAAATTAAAATCGTTCCCGATATAAAAAACACGAAAAATCTTTCTGAAAAAGATCAGAAAACTCTCGAAGGAAACCAAATTCTCAAAATATTACAACCCAACGATTATGTTGTGCTTCTAGATGCAAAAGGGAAGGAGTTTACTTCGCCGGAATTTGCCCAATTTATTGAAAAGAAAGGGCTCATGGGGATAAAGCGTTTGGTTTTTGTCGTAGGAGGACCCTACGGATTTTCGGAGGAAATAGACAGGCGTGCCGATGAAAAAGTGTCGCTTTCGAAAATGACCTTTACTCACGAAATGGCGCGATTGGTGTTTATAGAACAACTTTATCGGGCAATGACCATTCTGAACAACGAACCTTACCATCACGAATAACAAATCAAATCCTTTCTTGTCCTTTCCGATTATCTGACACGCAACGGCTTCGCTTTTCTCCGATACGATAAACGCGGCATCGAAATCGAGCAGACCATTTTACCCCGAAGTATTGGAAGATATCGCTAAGTGGCTAAAAGCACAACCAGAGTAAAAAATTTTAATACATTTGTACTCTTCAAACAATAAGAAATAAAGATGAAAGGGAAAAAAACCATTTTACGAATATTGGGGGTATTGATAGCATTAATCGTTATCGCTTCACTCTACTTTTTTTTCACACTTCCTCACTGGAAAAGTATTTATATTGGAGGAGTGGGACTATTTCTTACAATTAATCTGCTCATCATTGCCTTTTTTGTCAACAAAAATTTCAAGGAATAATATCCTCGAACTCAAAACGCAAAATATCCACCATCTCCTTCCCCTTGGAGCTTTTCTCTAATGGCTTCAATCGATTTAAAATAGTGTCGGCCAATTGACGAGAGTCTCTCCCGGCAAACTTCAGGGCATTAAAAGCAGCCTGAACCAAAAACAATGAATCGGAAGCAAGATCAGAAAGAGCTCTCTCGACAATATTATTCTTATCAACTCTCTCGAAAGAGGCCGCACGAATGATGGCAAGCCTTGCAAACAACCAATACCCTGTTATACGTACATCATCGTTCTCTTGGTTTATCCACTCTTTAACCAACTCGTCAGCAAAATCCGTTTTTGAAAATAAATTCATACATACCTGCTCACGAATTTCCTGATTAGGAGTTTCCATTACCCAACGTGCAGCATCTTCTCGAAAAAATTCATCGGGAGGATACAGCAACGTAGCAATAATTTTTAACTCGCGCACATCTTGCTTCCACAATCTTTCGGCCAGCTCTTTATTGGGAACGTAACGAGACGCAATCCTGCGAATATCCGGTAATTTTACCCCAAAATTCATACCGTAATTCATTCCTTTCTCCCGCATACTTGCTGCCACAACACCATTCATGGAAAGACGAAGATCTTTTCTGATTTTACGAATCGTCTTTTCTATTACATTTATATTGTTCATCCTAACTAAAAAGAAATAAAAGCAAAAATAATCCATTAAAAAGAAATATCCAATCCCTTATAATAAAATTGATTATATTTGCCACAAGAAAAAAATAAATCAACCATTATTTATGAGACTTTTGCTTATCAGCAATTCCACGAATCCCGGGGAAGATTATTTAGCACATGCAAAAAATGAAATAAAAGATTTTTTGAGGGGGAAAAAGCAAAATACCATTTTCATCCCCTATGCTGCGGTAACGTTCTCATTCGATGAATATGAAAAGAAAGTGAATAACGTATTTGCTGAAATTGGTCATCACACAACCGGCATTCATCGCTTTGCAAATCCCACAGAAGCAATTGAAAATGCCAACGCCATCGTGGTTGGTGGTGGCAACACATGGCATCTAGTCAAAATACTGCAGGACAATAAACTGATGGAGATAATCTGCAAAAAAGTTAAAGATGGAACGCCTTATATCGGTTGGAGCGCAGGTGCAAATATTGCATGCCCTACACTACAAACAACCAATGACATGCCGATTGTTGAGCCCCGAAAATTCAAAACGCTTAATTTGGTTCCGTTTCAGATTAATCCCCATTACACCGATGAACACCCGATAAATTTTAGTGGCGAAACACGCGAAGTTCGTATCAACGAATTCATTGAGATCAATAGAGATGTATTTGTAGTAGGACTACGTGAAGGAACAATGCTTCGACGTGAAGAAAACAATCTTACACTTATCGGAAATCGTAAAGCTCGCATTTTCAAGTATGGAAATGCACCTAAAGAACTGTCTCGCGAAGATAATTTTGCTTTCCTTCTTTCCGAAATCGAATCAAAATAAAATAAACCTAAATAAACAATGATTTCATGCTAATGAAATTTATAATATAATGGTATACAATATCTCTTTTTCGAAAAAAGACTATATTTGTAATCAAAAAAATATCCTTATATAATTATTATTATGTCAAAAATTGTAGGACGCATTTCTCAAATCATAGGACCTGTTATTGATGTAACTTTTGAAGAATTTGAGAAAGAACTTATCTTGCCAAATATACACGATGCTTTAAAAATTGAAAAACATAACGGTGAACTCCTCATACTAGAAGTACAGCAGCATATTGGAGAAAACACTGTACGCACTATCGCAATGGATAGTACCGATGGCTTGCAAAGAGGCATGAAAGTTTATCCATTAGGGTCAGGAGGCCCCATCACTATGCCAACAGGTGAACAAGTTAAGGGAAGGGTTATGAATGTAACCGGTGAACCTATCGATGGCATGAAAAAATTAGATCGTACAAACTCATATCCAATTCACCGCGAACCCCCAAAATTCGACAGTTTGTCAACTACCACAGAAATATTTCATACAGGCATTAAAGTCATTGATTTATTAACCCCCTATAGTCGAGGTGGCAAAATCGGACTTTTTGGCGGAGCAGGTGTAGGCAAAACGGTACTTATCAAAGAATTAATTAACAATGTAGCAAAAAAACATGAGGGTTTTTCTGTTTTTGCCGGAGTTGGGGAACGTACACGTGAAGGCAACGATTTATTACGCGAAATGATAGAATCAGACGTTATTCGGTATGGCGATGAATTTAAAAAAAGCATGGAAACCGGCCATTGGAATTTATCAAAAGTAGACGAAAATGAATTAGCTAAATCGCAGGCAGCTTTGGTTTTTGGTCAAATGAACGAACCACCAGGAGCACGTTATTCTGTTGCATTTTCAGGGCTAACAATCGCAGAGGCTTTTCGTGATATGGAAAACGGGATGGGAGCAAAAAAAGATGTGCTTTTTTTTATTGATAATATTTTTCGTTTTATACAAGCAGGTTCGGAAATTTCAGCACTTTTGGGCCGCTTACCATCCGCCGTGGGATATCAACCTACTCTTGCAACAGAGATAGGACTTATACAAGAACGTATTGTTTCTACAAAAAATGGATCCATAACCTCTGTACAAGCAATATATGTTCCGGCAGATGACTTAACCGATCCGGCTGTAGTAACCATTTTTGCTCACCTCGATGCTACAACTGTTTTAAGCCGAAAAATTGCAGAATTAGGCATTTATCCTGCTGTTGATCCTTTGGATTCTACTTCTCGCATATTAGACCCTTACATTGTTGGACAAGAGCATTACGATGTAGCATTACGTGTAAAACAAATATTGCAGCATAATAAAGAATTACAGGATATTATTTCTATTTTAGGAATGGAGGAACTTTCCGAAGAAGATAAATTGATTGTTAATAGAGCAAGAAGAATACAACGCTTCCTTTCACAGCCTTTTGTTGTTGCCGAACAATTTACGGGAATTCCCGGGGTTACGGTAGAAATAGAAGACACCATTAAAGGTTTTAAAATGATTTTAGACGGCGAAGTAGATTATTTGCCGGAACAAGCGTTTATGAATGTGGGCACCATTGAAGAGGCCATCGAAAAAGGAGAAAAAATATTAGCTCAGGTTAAAAACTAAAAGATGGAACTATATTTAGATGTGACATCACTTGATAAACAATTGTTTCAAGGAAAAGTGAAAAAAGTTTTGCTTCCCGGAACATTAGGGCCATTTATGATTTTACCCCATCATGCACCTATTATATCTTCTTTGACTTCAGGTAAATTAGAATATGTAGACGATGAAGGAACCCATTCAATAAATATACCGGGAGGATTTGTGGAATACAGCGATGGTAAGGTTACTGTTTGTGTGGCTTAATTAATTGGATTAGGGAAATGAAAATAAAAGACTTAACAAAACGCAATTTAATTATCGGGCTTATTGCTTTGACGTTATTGTGTTTTATAATCGGATTTTTAATATTACATTATTTATTCCCCCAAAATTACTTTAAACTTTATCCGCTTATTCCGATCTATTTTTTTCTAATAACTTTATTGGAAATAGAAATAATAGCGAAATATAAAGAAAAAAAATTTGCAACAATAGCGAATAAGTACATGCAATTAAAAGCAATAAAACTATTTATATCTCTAACGGTATTACTGTTGTACTGTTTTATCGTTGCCGAACAAATTCTTGTCTTTCTAGTTACTTTTTTACTTTTTTACATTATTTATTTGGTTGCAGAAACAATTATTTTTTATGCAAAAAATAGGTAAATATTTATTTTTCATATTATTGCTTTCTTTTTTTGCTCCTCATCGCTCGTTTGCAGAAGAAAACAAAATAAATTTAGATTTGAAAGAATTTATATTTGGACATCTGGAAGACAGCTATGAGTGGCATATAACTGATATAGGTAATAAACGAATTTCTATTCCATTGCCGGTTATTGTACATAGTAAACAAACGGGTTGGCATGTATTTCTATCTTCTCAATTCAGGAAAAATAATGGAACATACCAAGGCTTCTCCATTGCACCAAAAGGCAGTAATTATGAAGGGAAAATTATTGAATACGATGCCTCAGGAACTGAAATCCGCCCTTTAGATTTATCATTTACCAAAACAGCTTGTTCTGCCTTTATAAACAGTATATTGTTAATTGCGATTATCTTATCAGTAGCCTATTGGTACAGATCTTCGGATAATAGCAAAGCACCCAAAGGCTTTGTTGGTTTTATGGAAATGTTCATTACCGGACTCGTCGACGACATAATAAAGCCGGCAATAGGTGAAAATTATCGAAAATTTGCCCCCTTTTTGTTGACTATCTTTTTCTTCATATTGCTAAATAATATTATGGGATTGGTCCCCATTTTCCCGGGTGGTGCAAATGTTACAGGAAATATCTCTGTTACTTTTGTGTTGGCATTTTGTTCGTTTGTAGCAATCAATGTATTTGGCAGTCGTGAATATTGGAAAGAAATTGTATGGCCCGATGTACCTATATGGATGAAAGCGCCTCCATTCCCCATACTCCCCATCATTGAGTTTTTTGGTATATTTATAAAACCATTTGCTTTGATGATACGTTTATTTGCAAACATATTTGCAGGGCATACGATTATTTTATCGTTATCTTCACTGATTTTTATTACGGCAACTCTTGGATTTGCCATCAATGCAGGACTGACAATAGTCTCGATTCTCTTCAGTATTTTTATGCTCTTCTTAGAATTGCTGGTGGCTTTCATTCAGGCATACGTATTTACAATGTTGTCATCCATGTTCATTGGATTCGCTCAAGAAAAAAAATAAAGATTTATCATATTATAAATTAACTATTAAAAAAAATTAGAACTATGTTACTTTTAGTATTATTACAAGCCGTTGTTAAAGCAGAAATTTACAGATTAGGAGCAACTATCAGCGCCGGCATTATCGCCATTGCGGCATCTTACGGTATCAGCAAAATTGGTTCTCAGGCTATTAAGGCTACAGCTCGTCAACCCGAAGCCGCAAACGACATTCGTACCACTATGATTGTTTCTGCAGCATTAATCGAGGGGGTTTCTTTATTCGGTGTAATTGTTTGTTTAATGGCATTTTTCTTCTAAAAATTCACATTTTATGTCTTTATTAATGCCTGATACCGGGCTAGTGTTTTGGATGTTGATTTCATTTGGAATCGTCTTTGCAATATTAGCAAAATATGGTTTCCCTGTAATAATGAACAAAGTAGAAGATAGAGAAAATCAAATTAACGATTTTTTGCAGAAAGTAAATAATGCAGAAGCTATCTTAGCGGAAATAAAAACAGAAGGAGATAATTTAATATCAAAAGCTAAAGAAGAGCAAGGACGTATTTTGAAAGATGCTATGCAAAGGTATGAGAAGATAATTAAAGAGGCGCAACAAGAAGCCGAAAATATACTTCAGAAAAAAATGCTCGAAGCCAATGAATTAATCCGTATTGAAAAAGAAAATGCTGTGCGTGATATTCGCAAACAGGTAACGGAACTTTCTTTGGATATAGCGGAAAAAGTGCTGCTCAAAAAACTAGAAGACGAAAAGGAACAAATTGAATTAATTAACCGTATATTAGAAGAATATAGCCCAAATTGATAATGAATTATGTACCTCGGATCACCCTCAATACGGTATGCAAAGGCTTTTATAGAATATGCTATTGAACGAAATACGGAAAACATTTTGTATGAAGAATTCTCTGTATTAGCATACTCTTTGAAAACGAATCGAGATCTTTGTGAGATACTCGAAAATCCACTCATCGCAAAAGAAAAAAAATTAAAACTTCTTTGTATAGCAGTTGCCGGGGATGATTCTCCATCTGAAGATTTTATTCGCTGTATGCATCTCGTTTTGAATAAAAAACGAGAACCTTATCTGCTGTCTATTAGTTTAATGTATCTCGATCTTTATCGACAATATAAAAATATTGTTTTAGTCAAAATTATTACTGCTATTTCAATAAGTCGCGAAATTGTCGAAAAGATTAGAAATCTGCTGATAAACGAACTAGAAGCTCAAATAATGATGGAGCAAATGATAGAGCCTTCAATTCAAGGCGGTTTTATTTTGGATTTAAATAATAATTATCGCTTTGATGCAAGTGTATCTACCCAATTAAAAAAGATTAGAAAACAACTTATTGAAAGTAATACAAAAATTGTATAGGAAAAACATGATGGAAAATATAAAGATAAGTGAAATTTCAGAAATTCTTCGCAAGCAATTAGAAGGCATCGACATGCAAGTCCAATTCAATGAAATTGGAGAGGCGATCGAGGTCAAAGATGGTGTTGTACATATTTATGGATTGAATAATGTGGGCGCTAACGAATTGTTAGAATTTGAAAATGGCATGAAAGCTATTGCTATGGATTTAAAAAACGACAGTGTAAGTGCCATATTACTTGGATATACCGACAAGGTAAAAGAGGGGGATATTGTAAAACGAACAAAGCGCATCATTTCTATAAATGTTGGCGAACAACTATTGGGGCGTGTGATTAGTCCATTAGGCGAACCATTAGACGGCGGAGAACCGATAAAAGGAGATTTAATAGAAATGCCTTTAGATAGGAAAGCTCCCGGCGTGATTTATCGTCAACCTGTGAATCAACCTTTATATACAGGTTTAAAAGCAATTGATGCAATGATTCCTATCGGTCGTGGACAACGTGAATTAATTATTGGAGACCGACAAACAGGAAAAACAGCCATAGCAATAAATACAATAATCAATCAACGTAAAAATTTTGAAGAAGGAGATCCAATCTACTGCATTTACGTAGCAATAGGGCAAAAATCGTCAACCGTAGCATCCATTGTAAGTACGTTAAAAAAATTTGGTGCTATGGAATACACAACTGTTATTAACGTAGGGGCGGGCGAACCTGCAGCCTTACAATATATTGCTCCTTTTGCAGGAATGGCTATTGGAGAATATTTTAGAGATACAGGACGCCACGCATTAGTGGTTTTCGACGATTTGTCGAAACAAGCTGTGGCTTATCGCGAAGTATCTCTCGTATTACGAAGACCTTCCGGCCGAGAAGCTTATCCGGGAGACATCTTTTATCTTCATTCCCGCCTTTTGGAACGTGCAGCAAAAATTATTGAACAGGAAGAAGTAGCTCGTAATATGAATGACCTACCTGCGGATTTAAAGGATAAAGTAAAAGGCGGCGGTTCATTAACCGCATTACCGATTATTGAAACTCAGGCAGGAGATGTTTCTTCATATATCCCCACAAATGTGATTTCAATTACTGATGGACAAATTTTTCTTGATGCCGATCTATTTAATCAAGGAATTCGCCCCGCTATTAATGTTGGAATTTCCGTTTCACGTGTCGGCGGTGATGCCCAAATTGAGGCAATGAAAAAAGTAGCCGGCACTTTAAAAATTGACCAAGCGCAATTCAGGGAATTGGAAATATTTACCAAATTCGGCGGAGATTTAGATCCGGTAACAAAGTTTACGATCGATAAAGGACAAAAAAACACTCGCTTATTAATTCAACCGAAATATACTCCTATGCCTGTGGAAAAACAAATTGCGATTTTGTATTGCGGCACACATGGGTTATTAAAAGACTTACCTTTGGAAAAAGTTCCGGAATTCGAGGACAAATTTTTGAAATTTTTGGAAGTCAATCATCAAGAAGATGTTTTAGAAGTATTAAAATCGGGAGAAATAAATGATGATGTAATAAAAATCATCGAAGAAACCGCAAATTTGATAATTCAACAATTTTAATTATGGCTTCTCTAAAAGAAATTAAACATAGAATTGTATCCGTAAAAAATATCCAGCAGGTAACCTCTGCAATGAAGCTGGTGTCGGCAGCTAAATTACAAAGGAGTGGAAATGCTATCCAAAAAATACGTCCTTATCAAAACAAATTATACACAATAGCTACTCGCTATTTTAATAGTGTTTCTCCATTCATTTCTCCTTATCTTATGAAAAGAAAAATTTCACGTGTAGCTATTATCCCTGTTTCTTCTAATAATTCACTCTGCGGATCATTCAATATAAACTTGATCCGATTTTTAGAAAAAATACTCGACTCTTACAAAAAATTGGGAAAAGAAAACGTTTTAATTTATCCAATAGGGAAAAAAGTTGAGGATGCGCTAAAAAAAATGAATTATCCAATTCAAAGAAGTTTTCAAAACTTATCCGACAATCCAACGTATGCTGAAACAAAAGAATTGACAAAAGAGTTGATAAAACAATTTAACGAGAAAAACATAGATCAAGCAGAAATCGTTTATTATCATTTTAAGTCGAAAGGTTCAATTACTCTAACACGCAAAATTTTCTTACCAATGGTAGATCTAATACAAAATGAAAAAAATAAGCTGGAATATATAGTGGAACCTTCGCCTTTGGAATTAACGTCAGAATTATTACCTCTTTTGTTGTATAACGACATGTATTTTACATTGTTAAATGCCAGCGCATCCGAACATGCCACACGCATGATCGCAATGCAAATGGCTACTGATAATGCAGGAGAATTACTATCTGATTTAACTTTACAATACAATAAATCTCGTCAACAAGCAATTACAAATGAATTGTTAGATATTCTTGGAGGAAGCATGCAATAACCAAATAAATAAATTAAAATAAAAGAGGATGTCTTTTTGAGACACCCTCTTTTATTTTAATTCTGTACTCGGAGCGGGACTTGAACCCGCACAACCGCATTTGGTCACAAGATTTTAAGTCTTGCGTGTCTACCGATTCCACCATCCGAGCAGACTCATTTTTTATGGAATACAAAAGTACAACTTTTTCAAGTAAATCCAAACATTTTTGACTTTTTACCACCGAATAATTGAAAAAATCAACCTGAATGTGCATTTCTGAAAAGAGAAAAATTTCATCCAAAAGAATCAAACCAATAGAACGCCGAACAACAGCGTTCAACAAATTTATGAATTGAAGATTCAATTAGTAAATGAGCGGGAAAAATCGGCGAAAATTTGGAAGAATTGTTGTATTTTTGTGGAAAAAGTTGAATTATAAATCTTTATAAACGAAAAGAAATGGGAAAAGTATTAATTATCGGTGCCGGTGGTGTGGGAAGAGTGGTTGCCAACAAAGTTGCCCAAAACAACGATGTATTTACGGAAATCATGCTGGCAAGCCGCACCAAGAGCAAATGCGACGATATTGCCGAAGATGTTAAACGTCGTACAGGGGTCAGCATCCAAACGGCACAGGTGGATGCCGACAGTGTTCCGGAACTGGTAAAACTGTTTGATGAATTTAAACCGGAAATAGTGATCAATGTTGCCCTGCCTTATCAGGATTTGACCATTATGGATGCATGTCTCAAATGTGGCGTAAATTATCTGGATACTGCCAATTATGAACCGAAAGACGAGGCTCATTTCGAATACAGCTGGCAATGGGCATATAAGGATAAATTTCGCGAAGCAGGGTTAACCGCTATCCTGGGTTGTGGTTTCGACCCCGGGGTAACCAATGTGTTTACGGCATATGCAGCAAAACACCATTTCGACGAAATTCACTATCTCGACATTGTGGATTGCAATGCAGGCGATCATCATAAACCTTTTGCCACAAACTTCAATCCCGAAATCAACATTCGTGAAGTTACCCAAAAAGGGAAATATTACGAAAATGGCAAATGGATCGAAACTGAGCCTCACGAAATTCACAAACCACTGACCTATCCCGAAATCGGCCCCAAAGAATCGTATGTAATTTATCACGAAGAACTCGAATCGCTGGTAAAAAACTTTCCGTCACTACGGCGTGCACGCTTTTGGATGACCTTCAGCGACGAGTACCTCACTCACCTGCGGGTAATTCAAAATATCGGAATGGCACGTATCGACGAAGTGGAATTTAACGGTCAGAAAATTGTTCCCATCCAGTTTTTAAAAGCCGTCCTTCCCGATCCGGGCGAGCTGGGCGAAAATTATACCGGTCAGACATCCATCGGATGCCGTATCCGCGGAATAAAAGATGGCAAAGAACGCACCTATTATATCTATAACAATTGCAGCCATGAGGCGGCATACCGCGAAACCGGAGCTCAAGGGGTAAGTTATACCACAGGAGTACCGGCAACTATCGGTGCCATGCTGTTCCTACAAGGCATCTGGAAAAAACCGGGTGTTTTCAATGTTGAAGAATTTGATCCCGATCCGTTTATGGATCAACTCAACAAACAGGGGCTTCCCTGGCACGAACTCTTCGATATCGATTTGGAAGTGTAAAACAAAATACAATAAAATAATAAGAATGAGAGTGTCTGTTTGGGCACTCTTTTTTTATCACTGAAAAAACAAAAGTTCAGAAGTCGATTTTCATTTTCTCCACTACAACCGCCTTCAATTGCTTCCAAAAAACATTTTTCTTCCCAAAAAAAGAATATTTTTATGATAATTTATATTAAGTACAGCCAATTAAGTTTAATTTCCCAGATAGCTCCTTTTATTCCTTGATTTCTAGCATCTTGTACAGTTAAAAAATCTTTATTTTGATCGAAAACAACCTCATTTTTGAGGATGATTGGTCGATTTCATGGTTTCTGATTTTTTGATAGAGGCTGATCAAAATTTTTGCTCAAATCTAGATAACATTCTTTAACCAATATGATTTATCACCCTCGATTTAAAAATCGTTTTTGGGGTTGATCAATTTATCATCCCGAATTTAAAAATCATTTTTGAGGCTGATCAATTGGCTTATCGGTTTCTGGTTTTCAGAAACCATGAAATTTTTTGAACTGCTTGTGTCCGATTTTCAGAAACCATGAAATAATTTGCAACGCTTGCATTCGATTTTCAGAAACCATGAAATAATTTGAAACGCTCACATCGGATTTTCAGAGAGGATGAAAACAGGTTGAATTTGTGTTTTCCGGTTTTCGGAAAAGAAGAAAAGATTGAATTTCCGTCCTCGGATTTTCGGAAAGGAAGAATAAAAACGGATTGTTCTTATTGAGAATTTTGCGGGAACCAATAATTTTGATGTATATCTAACGGAAAAATATATAATGAGAAGAGAGAAAATCTTCAATATCACTATAAAGAATTAGTATGAGAACAAATCGATACTTCCCAAAATAATGGTTTCGCTGCGAGAAATAACAAACCTCAAAATCTCAAATTCTGCTACGAGTAATGTTAAATATTATTTATTCAATAAATTGCGACTTTTTAAACACCCTCTTTTTTTCTATTTTTGTGTTCGATAAAAAAACCTCCTTTAATGGAAATACATCCTATGAAACCCAAAAGCTTAGTTGATATCAACGATTACGATAAGGAAGATATTTTGCGCATCCTCAATAATGCTGCTAAATTCAAAGCCAATCCTAATCGCAATTTTTTAAAAGGAAAAATATGCGCAACGCTCTTTTTTGAACCTTCCACGCGTACGCGTCTCAGTTTTGAAACAGCAATCAACCGTCTGCAGGGTCGCGTTATCGGTTTCTCAGACACAGCTACAAGCAGTCTGACTAAGGGCGAGTCATTGAAAGATACTATCATGATGGTTAGCAACTACGCCGATCTCATCATCATGCGGCACTATTTGGAAGGATCGGCACGATATGCTTCCGAAATTTCACCCGTTCCCATTATCAATGCAGGTGACGGCTCCAATCAACATCCAACACAAACGTTGCTCGATTTGTTTTCCATTTACGAAACACAGGGAACGCTGGAAAATCTTACAATCACTGTTGTTGGTGACCTCAAATACGGCCGCGCCGTACATTCCTTGATTGAAGGTTTATCTTACTTTAACCCCACTTTTAATTTTGTAGCTCCGGAAGAACTTAAAATCCCCGAGAAATACAAAACGTTTTGCGATAAAAAAAGCATTCGATACAACGAATTTTCGGAATTCTCACCCGACGCTATTAACAGTGCCGATATTTTGTATATGACACGTGTACAACGTGAACGTTTTACCGATCTCATGGAATACGAAAAGGTAAAGAATGTGTATGTGCTCTATAACGATATGCTGAAAGATTCGAAAGAGAATCTGAAAGTGTTGCATCCGCTTCCACGAGTAAAAGAAATTGATCAGGATGTAGACGATAATCCCAAAGCATACTATTTTCAACA
Source organism: uncultured Dysgonomonadaceae bacterium (assembly GCA_964444915.1). Taxonomy (GTDB): domain Bacteria; phylum Bacteroidota; class Bacteroidia; order Bacteroidales; family Dysgonomonadaceae; genus Anaerorudis. The sequence continues at coordinate 6,557 of CAYUIY010000020.1, read as the reverse complement.
AGCGCGAAATGGTATGTTTACGCGCCAAGCCGTAATTTGTGATCTGATGGGGATTGAAGTATAATACACAAAAAAGATAAAATAAAAGCTTATGAGAAAAGAATTACAAGTAGCTGCTCTTGAAAACGGTACAGCAATTGACCACATTCCGCCACAAGCATTATTTAAAGTGGTATCGTTATTGCAATTGCAACAGCTCAATAATCGGATTACTATTGGGAATAATTTGAGGAGCAGCAAAATTGGGAAAAAAGGCATTATCAAGGTGGCCGACAAATTTTTCGAAGAAGATGAAATTAATCGTATCGCTTTAATAGCCCCCAATGTAACACTGAATATTATAAAAAACTACGAAGTAATTGAAAAGAAAAAAGTTATATTACCCGACGAGATTATTGGAATCGTAAAATGCAATAATCCGAAATGCATTACCAACAACGAACCAATGAAAACTCGTTTTCGTATCATTGATAAAGAGAAGGTAGAATTACAATGTCATTATTGTGAAATAAAAATTAAAAAAGAGGAGATTATTTTAAAATGAAAAAAGACTTGAAACCAAAAACAATGATCTATCCGCTGCCAGCAGTGATGATTAGTTGCGGAAATACCCCCGAAGAATATAACATTATTACCCTAAGCTGGGTGGGAACCGTTTGCAGCAATCCACCTATGTGCTATATATCCATACGCCCCGAAAGGCATTCGCACGATATTATCAAACGAAACAAAGAATATGTGATTAATCTTACAACCGAAGAATTGGCAAAAGCAACCGACTGGTGTGGTAACCGCTCCGGACGCGATTACAATAAATTCAAAGAAATGCAGCTTACACCCGGCAAAGCTACAGTAGTGAATGCTCCAATTATTGAAGAGGCTCCCCTGTCTATTGAATGCCGGGTAAAAGAAATCATCCCACTGGGTTCGCATGATATGTTTTTATCTGAAGTTGTTCACATCAAAGCCGATGAAAAATATTTTGATCCGGAAACCGGAAAATTTGATCTGGAACGCGCCAAACCTCTTGTTTATGTGCAGAATAAATATTATGGATTAGGCCAATTTATCGGTAATTCCGGATGGAGTATACAAAAGAAAGAAACAGAAGAGTAAACAGATACACTTATCCAAATTAGATTAGAAATTTATTCATTACATCAAGCTGTTTGAAATTATGCCTCTGAATTTACCTCATAATTTGCCTGCCATAGATATTTTGAGCAAAGAACATATCTTTGTGATGAACGACTTGCGTGCATCCACTCAGGATATTCGTCCGCTAAAAATTGCGATTCTCAACCTGATGCCGCTAAAAATAACGACTGAAACCGATTTGATACGATTACTTTCCAATTCACCATTACAAATAGAGATCGATTTTGTTCAGTTGGAAACTTATTCTCCAAAAAACACACCAATTGAACATCTGATGGAGTTTTATATACCTTTTTCGATTATCAAAAAAAATTTTTACGACGGCTTCATCGTTACCGGCGCACCTGTTGAATTAATGTCGTTTGAAGAAGTAAACTACTGGGAAGAACTGACAAATATTTTTAATTGGGCACGAACCCACGTAACCTCAACGTTTTACATTTGCTGGGCAGCACAAGCAGCTATGTATCATTTTTACGGAATAAATAAACACCCCTTGGAAAAAAAGTTATTCGGCGTTTTTAAACATAAAATAAACGACCCCTCTTTCCCTCTTTTCAGAGGATTCGACGATGAATTCTATGCCCCTCACAGCCGACATACAACTGTCCATATCGACGAAATTAAAAAACATCCTGAATTAACCATTTTATCACAATCTGACGAAGCTGGTGTTTACATTGTTTCTTCGCGTGGTGGACGAGAATTTTACGTTACAGGGCACTCAGAATATTCCCCTCTCACTCTTCATAACGAATACATGCGGGATAAGGAAAGAGGATTGAAATCGGTAGAAATTCCAAAAAATTACTATCGAAACAACGATCCTTCACAACCCCCTTTAGTATTATGGCGAAGCCATGCTAATCTACTATTTATCAATTGGCTGAATTATTTTGTTTATCAGGCTACACCTTACGATATAAATAAAATTAAGGAATTAGGAGAGTTATAATCATGCACCCCTATCTTTTCATAAAGCAAATACACTTTTTTTCTAGAGAAAGAATACTTTTTAAAAACTCCATTTCTATATCTCAAAAAAAAATGCGAAATTTGAAAGTTCAAAAACATTCTGTAAATAATTAAATTAAATAACATAAAAATCGAAAGTAAATGACTAAAAGTGCTTTACAAATTGCGAGGGCAAGCTATATGCCCAAAATGCCTACTGTATTAAAAGGAAACATTCGAATAAAAGAAGGAGAAGCAACTGAAGCGGCTGACGATCAGGAAGAGATAAAAAAACTTTTCCCACACATCTATGGCTTGCCTATCCTTACTTTTGTTGAAGCTAAAGGTCAACCCGGACTAGCCACCCCTATCAACGTAGGAGTCATACTGTCGGGCGGACAAGCACCAGGCGGGCACAATGTAATAGCCGGAATTTATGATGGAATTAAGCGTCTGAATCAGGAAAGTAGACTCTACGGTTTTATTTTAGGACCCGCAGGATTAATCAATCACGAATACAAAGAACTAACAGGCGATATTATCGACGAATATCGTAATACCGGGGGGTTCGATATTATCGGTTCAGGACGTACAAAATTGGAAACCAAAGAACAATTCGACAAAGGATTGGAAATTCTAAAAAAATTGAATATAAAGGCACTGGTAATTATCGGTGGCGACGATTCCAATACCAATGCCTGTGTCTTGGCAGAATACTATCAATCGATTAATGCCGGTGTTCAGGTAATTGGCTGCCCAAAGACAATTGATGGTGACCTAAAGAACGAACAAATTGAAATATCATTCGGATTCGATACGGCCTGCAAAGTGTATTCAGAACTCATCGGAAATATTGAACGCGATTGCAATTCGTCACGTAAATACTGGCATTTCATAAAAGTGATGGGGCGTTCGGCATCGCACATCGCGCTGGAATGCGCTCTACAAACCCATCCCAACATCTGTATCATTTCGGAAGAGATAGAAGCAAAAAAATGGTCGCTCGACGATATTGTTGAGCACATTGCCGGTATTATAGTGAAACGGGAAAAACAAGGTCTTAACTTTGGAACAATTATCATACCCGAAGGATTGATCGAATTTATCCCTGCAATAAAAAACCTCATTGAGGAATTAAACGATTTTTTTGCCCATTCATCGGATGAGTTTAATCTTGTGCGTCGTTCGCAACAACGCGAGTATATTATCAGCAAACTGTCGCCGGAAAATGCAAAAGTATATGCCAGCCTTCCCGAAAAAGTAGCCAGACAATTGGCACTCGATCGGGATCCTCACGGTAATGTACAAGTATCTATGATACAAACTGAGGAATTGCTGTCGCAAATGGTAGGACGAAAATTAGAAGAATGGGCAAAAGAAGGAAAATACAAAGGGAAATTCTCACCTGTTCATCACTTCTTTGGTTACGAAGGTCGCTCAGCTGCTCCGTCAAATTACGATGCCGATTATTGCTATTCATTGGGATATACAGCTTCCATGCTTATCGCAGGAGGAAAAACGGGGTATATGGCATCTGTGCGCAATACAACAGCTCCTGCTGACAAATGGGTAGCCGGCGGAATCCCCATAACCATGATGATGAACTTGGAGCGCCGCAGCGGAAAAATGAAACCGGTGATCAAAAAAGCATTGGTAGATTTGGAAGGTGTTCCATTCAGATACTTTAAAAGTCAACGAGAAAAATGGGCGATCGAAACGGATTACGTTTATCCCGGCCCCATTCAATATTTCGGCCCTACTGAGGTTTGCGATCAACCTACCCAAACACTACAACTAGAGCAAAAAGGGATCCAATGACATTTTTATAAGATTAAAAAAAGCGGGAATTTCAATCCCGCTTTTTTTTATATGAAATCCTTATCGTAAGGAATACTAATAAAAACGATAACGATAATCCTTTACAGCCAGTTTATCCTTCAATACCTCCAACGATTGCATCTGTAAGCGATAAGCAATCTCTCCATGAATCATATTTTTCTGTGTTTTTGGATCGTAAGTTTCGGAGCCTTGCGTACGATTATTCACATTTACAACAAACACACCCATATTACCCTTCGCCGGCCCCATTAATTTATTAAGCGGAGCAAAAGCCGAATAAGCATTTAATATAGGTTCAAACCCTAAACCCGCAATATTCCGTGTATTAAAGTTCACAAATCTTACTGTATCGGGCCGTGTATTCATTGACTCGGCATAATCGGCCAAAGAAGTTAAATTTTTAGAGCTTAGGTCTGAAATAACTTTTTCAGCCTTTTTATCACGAATAAGCTGACTGCGAATTGCAGTTGCAACCTCCGACAAAGGAGCTATTCCTGCAGGAATCACCTTATCTAACCGTACTACAATTCGTAAATTTGTCAAATCGAATTTTCTTACAGCACCTTTTTCTTTTTCATTAAATGCCCACTGAATTACTTGACGCGAACCGGGAATTTGTGCAATGGAAAAATCGGTAGAAGAAATCGTGAAATTAGGAACAACTGCGTATCCTTTCTCTGTAGCCAGCTCAGTAAATTTTTTGCTCACATCGGGAAGAGACAAAAATTGATTCAATTCATTATCCGCGTTGTTCGACGTTCTCTCACTTACCACTACCGGCATATTAATCACTGCCAATTTATATTTTGTCACCGGCTTTGTTTTTCCTTCTACCTGCACAATAATATATTGTCCGGGTAGCGATATCCTGGTCACTCCTCCTACCTGCAAGGAAAAAACCGTTTGCACAAAATCTTTACCAACCGATGCGATATCAATTTCTCTCACCCAGCCGGCATCGCCTCCATTAGATTGAGGATTCAACTCATTGGCTACTTGTGCAAAGGGTTTCCCACTTTGGATAACAGTGAAAACACTATCAACAAAATTCCTTACCAATGAATCTTGTTCACTCACGCCGGATGTAGGTACAACAATCATTCTTAAATGCACTGAGTCAGGAGCAACAATCTTATCGATCAGTTTATAAATCTGATAAGAATTTCCTTCACGGACAGGGCCATACATATCACCAATATTGGCCGACGAGGCAAAGGAAAGTTGACTTTCTGTTAACACATCTGCTGCAACATATACATCCTGATATGGGGTATCCGAATACTCTGCCACAACCGCTGCGGGATGAGTTGATTCTGCAAGTTTCTTTGCGGCTTCCATTGCCTGCGCTTCTATTTCAGCAAAATCTTCATCACTTGGTGTTATTTCACGAATAAAATAAGAAATCTTAGCAATGGGAGTATTCAATTTGAAATTTTTCTTATGCTTCTCGTAAAAAGCTCGTATTTCACTATCTTCAACAGTAACTAATGTATCGGGAATAGTATAGTAATTTTGTACAACATAAGTCAAATCTGCATTTCGTTGCGATAAATCAAATGAAGTTTTGGCCTCCATATCGTTTACCATAACTGCACTTGACAAAAGTGTTCTGTATTTTTCTTCGAGACGCTGATATTTGACTAAATTTTCGATAAACAGCCACAGCGACTTATATTGTTCTACAAGAGCTCGTTCTTCAGGTTGAAGAGACTCCATCGGAGTATTAATGGCCATAAAAAAATTCGCTAAAGCCTCTCTATCATAAATTCCTGTCTGTGGATCAACAAAAAGAGGTAATTGCATAAGAAGTGGTGAGATGTTTTCACCATGCACAAGGTCGTTTATTTCTTCTTTTGAAACGGTTAATCCCAGCTTCTTAGCCTGATTATCCAACATACGTTCTCTGACCATCTGTTGGAAAACCAACTCCTTAATCTGAAGTGAAACATTTTCATCTAATGAACCCTCACCGCTCATCATTTTCTGAAAATTTTCCCACTCCGTTACTCGGTTAAAATACTCTTCAGTCGAAATAACTTTTCCGCTTACTTCAAAAACTTTATCCTGATATTTGCGGAAAAGAGTACTTCCCGATGTCAATAGATCACCCAATATAAATGCCAACAAAGCGATACCAATGACCGCTATAAGTAATCCAGCTCTGTTTCTAATCTTTTGTAAAGTAGCCATTGAAAATAATCAATATTTAATAAATTTGCTCATTAAAATTCTTCATTCCAACAAGGGCACGAAGTTAGCAAAAATAAAAGAGATAATGCTTTTTTTTAAAGAAAAGTATAAATTTAAAATGAAAAAACAATTTTCAATTATCCAAAACTTTATTTAAAATCAATCGCACCACCTCTATTTTTCGTGTCGAAACTTTTAATATTTTAAAGGTAAATTCACCGATAACAATTGTTTCATATGTTTTTGGAAAACGTTGGGTATAATGTAATATCAATCCTGCAACAGTGGTATAATCTTCGGATTCGGGTAAATTTAATCCAAACATTTCGTTGAGTTGGTCAATTTCCATTCTTCCCGAAATCACATATTCATTTTCCTTTTCTTGTTTGGCAAATCGCGACTCCACATCGTATTCG
>CAYUIY010000019.1:0-26685 GCA_964444915.1 uncultured Dysgonomonadaceae bacterium | reverse complement strand
CACCGAGAATATGAGGTGGAAATTCCCACCCAAACATTAATACTTTCATTTTTTATATTGTTGATCCTTTTGAGGTTCTTCTTTATAAGCCTTCATTAATTTTAATGCTCGAAGCAATTCAGCAACACTCATGGCAAAGGAAAAACCCCCACGCCCACTAAATGGAGGTGTAGAATCGTACATTTCGGAAACAGTTCCTATACAATCGTTTTGCATTTCTCCTTCCATTGCCACCATGATTCTGTCGGCCAGCGATAAGCCGCTTTTATGAAATACTTTCAGATAGGCTTCGATATAAGGTCCAAAAAGCCAGGGGAAGGCCATTCCATTAAAGTATGCTAATGTTTTTTCCTCAATGCTCCCTGTGTAATGAGGTCTAAAATTTCCGCTTTTAGGACTTAATGTGCGAATACCACAATTGCTAAGCAATTCTTTTGTGACATAATCGATGACCGATTTTTGTTGGCTACGTTCCAGAGGGGAATAATCGAGTGAAACAGCAAAAATCATATTGGGACGAACGCTGACATCAGAATAATCATTTTCTACATAATCATATAAATATCCGGCTCCGTTCATAAATGTAGATACAAAGGTTCGTCTCACAATTTCTGCTTTTTCTCGAAACAATGTTGTCAACTCTGTTTCTCCTGTAATTTCGGCTATTTCTTCGGCAAAACACAAGGCATTATACCAAAGAGCGTTAAATTCGACCAAATAACCCGACCGTGGGACTACCGGTTTTTCGTGCAGCATGGCATTCATCCAGCTGACAGCAACGTCATGTCCATTAGTAAAAATCAATCCGGTTTCTTTATTAACCTTTAAGTTGGGATGTTTGTTCGCTAAAATGTAGTTCATAACGAAGAAAAGAAAAGGTGGGTACTTTGTTTTAAATGCCTCTTTATTTTCTTTCCAATATTGTTGTAATGCCCATATTGCCCAGAGAAGAACATCAGGATCATCAATTTGTTTGATAATATTTTTTAAAGTTTTCTCCTCCATAAAATCCATTAAATGGGGAATGGCCGAATCCATTATTTTTTCAAAATCATCCATTCTATCCACTGCAAGTGTAGAACCCGGCAAGGAAATAAATAGATCTCGAGCACGTACTTTAAACCAGGGATAACCTGCTAATAAATATGTTTCATGGTTTTTAGGGATGTAATAGAATTGATGACTTGAATTTCTAAGACAATTATAAAAATTGGAACGTGGTGTACGTTTTTTTAGTTCATAATCAAATTCATCAAATAAGATAGAAGTATCTACAAGTATATCGCTCACTGATAAAATAATCTCTTCATCTTTTTCGATAGACATCTCAAAATAACCTGGAACATAAAGATCTTCTTGATATGAATCTCCGTTTTGTTGGTCTTGAATATATTCGATTCCGCGATACCAATCGGGATGATATATAAATTCGGGTTTTTTATTGAATTGTATGAAAAGTTCAGGGTAGCCAAAGTACATACATGTGCTTATGCCGTTTTCAACTTGTCGATAGGAACGGTCAACTTGATCGTTTTCTTTGGTTAATTGTGAAGATTTACGAAAGGCCAAAAACGGTTTGAATCGGATAATTGTGGGAGAATGGGCATCCATTAGTTTATAACGGATCATCAATCGGTTTTCTCGTGATGAAAACATGTTTTCTTTGGAAAGAAGAACGCCGCCCACTCTATAAATGGTTTTAGGAACACCATCACAATTGAATTCGCGAATGTATTGGTGTCCTTTTGGATAAAAAATATCTCCACTATATTTATGAATTCCGAGGTTGAATTCGGCTCCATGTTGAATAATGGTTTCATCGACAGAAGATAAGATGACATGGTTTTCATCGTCGAGATAAGGAATGGGCATTACCAGCAATCCTTGGTATTTACTGGTATTACACCCCGAAATAGATGTGTTTTGATAAGCTCCTTTTCTGTTTGTTCTTAGAACGCTTCTATATAACGAATATTCCAGATTTATCATTAAACTTCTATCGAATTTAAGATAACTCATTGCAATTAAATTTAAAAAATAAATGTGTGTTTAATTCTTTTCGAAAGATAGATAATTTAATATTATTTACAAAAAAATTCAATTGTTTTTTATTTCAAAAATTTGTAGATATCTTTGGTTCGACAGATTTATATCATCTTTTGACAAGGGAGTGTTTTATATCATAGGTGATTTTTTATTTGATAAAATGAGTGAAAATAGTGAAATAGCTCGTGAAAAAAAGCGGATGTGGTTGGCGCTGATTCCGCCAATTGTTTTCAATGTTATTTTGTGGTTAATTTTTGCTTTGTATATTTCGGGTGTTTCTGAATTTGATGTTTTCAGGTTGGGGATTCTTCCCCGTCATACCGAAGGTTTGCCGGGAATTGCTTTTGCTCCCTTAATTCATCAATCGGTTTCTCATTTATTTTCCAATACGATTCCGATTTTGATTTTAATGTGGTGTTTGTTTTATTTTTATAGTCAAATTGCTTTCGAGTCGTTTTTTTATTTGTGGCTCCTTAGCGGGTTATTTACGTGGATGATTGGACGCGAATCGTATCATATTGGAGCTAGCGGTTTGGTTTTTGCCATGATTTTCTTTTTGTTTTTTAGCGGGATCTTAAGAAAACATGTTCCGCTGATTGCCTTATCATTGGTCGTTATATTTATATACGGAAGCATGATATGGAGTATTTTTCCTTTTTCGGAATGGATCGATACAAAAATTTCGTGGGAAGCGCATCTTTCAGGGGCTATTAGTGGTTTAATTATGGCTGTTATTCTAAGAAAACAGGGCCCGCAAAAACCCTTGCTGATTCAGGAAGAAGGAGATGATGATGATGATGATGATGAGGAGGAGGAGGAGGAGGAGATGGTAAGTGGTAGTAATTATGATAATATGCCATATTGTCACTTACCCAATGGTAATTTTCGAAATATAAAAACGTTGTTCCGGACATTTTTTGTATAAATATTATTATAAAAGTCTAAAACAAAAAAGATTAACATTCAGATAGTCAACGCGGGATTTTTTCATTCAATCGCAATTGCATAGTTTTTGTACAAAATCAAAAGAGAAAAGTATAATTATAAAAACATTTAAAATTATGATAAGCAAAAAAAGATATCCAACAATTTAAAAAAATCATTAGCGATGTAGAAAAGCCGGTATTATCAGTATATTGTAATGTTAATCCTGCTGATCCCGAAAATTTCGGAGGAGCATGGTATGTCCGGCTCAAAAATACATTAAAGTCGATGGACGAGCTCAAGATAAAATTGAAAAAGGGGAAAACATTTTATGATGAATTAATCCTTTTTATCGATCAAATTAGGGTGGAAGCTCGTACGCTGGCACTTTTTGCATGGGCTAACGAAAAGAATGAATTGGAGGTAGAACATTTTGAATTACAGGTAGAATTGCCTGTTGTAGATGTTGTAAAAGGGAGGGTAGAAGCTCATTATGGGAAGCCTTATGTACTGCCTATTCTTTATGCTTTTGATGAATTTGGCAGGGTAGGAGTGGTGCATGTTTCTAGCAGAAAATGGAGATTTTATGAAGTGTTTTTGAATGAGATAAAAGAGGCTACTGAAACTTTTGCAGAAATAACACCGGATGAATGGAACGAATTCAATGAGTATGTAGAAATTATTGATTCGGGTGTATTAGGTGAAAGAACTTTCAGGGACAGATTAAAATTTAAGGATAAACAAAAAGCCAAACTTCAAACGTTGTCTCATAAATTGTATATCAGATTGGCTCAGATGTTAGAAAAATCTGTACATGACTTAGAAATTGATCGGCTCATATTAATGGGAAATGATTGGCAAGTAAAATTATTTGAGAACTATTTGAATAAACATATTCGTGAGTTAATTGTTGGGTATGCGCCTCGTCCTTCGGATGCTGAAAACCCTTCAACGAAAGAAATTTTAGAACGAGTAACTCCTATTATAAGAGAGGCAGAAGAACGAGAAGAAAAGCAATTAATCGAAGAGGCAAAAAGTCCAATAGGTGTATATGGCTTACAAAATGTTCTGGATGCACTTCAGATGGGGCGTCTTCAGGTTTTAATTTTACCGTGGGATTTGCATGCCAGGGTATATAAATGTAAAGACGGAATGATCTTTGCGACTCGTGAGGAAGCGCTAGAGTATGACTCTTCGTATGAAGAAGTAGAGTTAAAAAAAGAAGTGTTTTATATAGCCGCTGACTATGCTACTCGAATAGAATTTGTCGATGGATCTGCTGAAGAGATACTCTATAAAGAATTAGAGGGGATTGCGGGGATAATGCGGTGGTAATTTAAGAAACGTTTAAAATTGTAGAAGCGATTTTCATACAATGTAAATATCTAATAAATTTGACTATCTTTGCCACAAATTAAACCTCAATGAACACAGTGTTATACGTAACATGGAATGTGGATCCCACTCTTTTTACTGTTTTTGGTCGTGAGATTCGTTGGTATGGCTTGTTATGGGTCATCGGACTGATTGTTGCGGTGTATATCGTACAGAAAATTTTCAAGCATGAAGATCTTTCCGAGCAATGGTTCGATTCATTGTTCATTTACACAATTATAGGCATAATTGTGGGTGCAAGATTAGGGCATTGTTTATTTTATGAACCTAAGTATTATTTGTCGCATCCCGTTGAAATTCTAAAAATCTGGAAGGGCGGATTAGCCAGTCACGGAGGAGTTCTTGGAATTATCATTGCCGTGTGGTTGTACTCAAAAAAAGTAACCAAAACGAGCATGTTGTGGACGTTTGATCGATTAATGGTCCCGACAGGTTTTACGGCAGCCATGATTCGGTTGGGCAATCTCATGAATCACGAAATTTATGGGGGTCCTACCGATCTTCCGTGGGGTTTTCGTTTCATTACTAATATTTACGAATGGATGCAAGGTGCCGAACCTGTTTACTCCGAACCTTCGCATCCAACCCAAATTTATGAAGCATTGATTTATCTTATTGTATTTGGTGTATGCATGTATATGTATTGGAAAACCAATGCTAAAAAAAGAAAGGGATTAATTACCGGTGTCGGGCTTACGATAATTTTTGTAGCCAGGTTTTTTATTGAATACATTAAAAATGTTCAGGTTGATTTTGAAATTAGGTTACGTGATCATACCGGTTTAAATCTTGGTCAATGGCTTAGTATTCCTTTTATTATCTGGGGAATAGGGCTGATTGTGTCTGCTCTCAAGAATAAGCCTGAACCGGCAAATATACCCAAAGCATCGGTAATAAATCAAGGGAAAGACAAAAGTAAAACGAAATACTCTAAAAAGAAAAAATAGTATTTAGCTCTATCACTCTCTCGTCTTTTCTGAAGATTTTTTAAATAAAAAAGTGAGAAACATTATGTTGTATAAAATCGTTGAAATCAGGGATCACATATATTATGTGGGTGTGAATGATCGCACCAAACATCTTTTCGAAAATTTATGGCCTCTCCCTAAGGGCATTTCCTATAATTCTTATCTTATTGATGACGATAAAGTCGCTCTCATTGATACAGTAGATATTTGTTATTCAGAAGTATTTTTTCGTAAGATCAGATCGGTGTTGGGAGATAAACCCATCGATTATCTGGTGGTAAATCATATGGAACCCGATCACTCCGGATCCATCGAATGGTTGGTCAATCGGTATCCCAATATCACCATTATTGGCAACAATCGCACAATGGATATGGTAAAGGGATATTACGGAATTACAGATAACGTTCTTACGATAAAAGATAAAGATGAGGTTAAGCTGGGAAAAAATACCCTGAGGTTTTATCTTACGCCTATGATCCATTGGCCTGAAACGATGATGACCTATGTGCCGGAGTTAAAAACGCTTTTTTCGGGTGATGCTTTTGGAACATTTGGTTCGCTAGATGGCGGTGTTATTGATTCACAACTCAATGCAGATTGGTATTTCGATGAAATGATTCGGTATTATTCCAATATTGTGGGTAAATACGGTTCGCCGGTGCAGGCAGCCTTGGCTAAACTGGCGGGAATCGATATCGAAGTTTTTTGTTCTACACACGGTCCTGTGTGGACAGAAAAAGAAAACATCGATAAAGTAATTTCATTGTATGATAAACTGAGCAAATATGAAGCCGACAGAGGACTTGTAATTGCTTACGGAAGCATGTATGGCAATACGGAACAACTTGCCGAAATTATTGCAGCTTCAGCAGCCGAAAACGGTATAAAAAACATTGTCATGCACAATGTTGCTAAAAGCCACCAATCGGATATTCTTCGTGATGTGTTTAAGTATAGGGGGTTGATTGTTGGATCACCAACATACAATAATCAGCTTTATCCCGGAGTAGAAAGTTTAATTTCTTCGTTGCGAAATCGAAACATTAAAAACAGGCTCTTTGCTTATTTTGGTGGATTTAGTTGGGCGGATGCTTCTTTGAGGTATCTGAATGCATTTGCTGAGGAGATGGGGTTCGAGGTGGTTTGTGATCCTGTTTCTATGAAACATTCTTTAAACGCAGATGTGGCAGCAAGTGCGAGGAAGTTAGGCCAAATTATGGCCGAAAAATTAAATCAGTATATATAGATTATTATTCAATATAAAAGCAATTATTTTTTTAATTTACCTAAAAGAGTAAAATCATGAGACTAATTATTCAACCCGATTCCGAGCGATTAGCTCAATGGGCGGCTAATTACATTGCATCTAAAATCATCAAAGCAAATCCAACTCCCGAAAAACCGTTTAAATTGGGTTTGCCTACCGGATCATCACCCTTGGGAACGTATAACGCGTTGATCAAATTGTACCAAAGAGGTGTAATTTCATTTGAAAACGTTATTACCTTCAATATGGATGAATATGTGGGTTTGCCGAAAGATCATCCGGAAAGTTATCATTCTTTTATGTGGAATAACTTTTTTAATCATATTAATATAAAACCGGAAAACGTTCATATTCTAAACGGCAATGCTGACGATTTGGAAGCAGAGTGTCAAGCATATGAGGAGGCGATTAAAAGTGTCGGAGGTATCGACTTATTTTTGGGAGGGATAGGTACTGACGGTCATATTGCTTTTAATGAACCGGGATCTTCACTCAGTTCGCGTACCCGCACTATAAAGCTGACAACTGAAACTATTATTGCCAATTCGCGTTTTTTTGATAACGATGTGAATAAAGTTCCTAAACTTGCATTGACCGTAGGAGTGGGAACCATAATGGATGCGAAAGAAGTATTGATTCTTGTTAATGGGTATCACAAAGCACGTGCTTTGCGTCACGCCGTTGAAGGGGCTGTTACGCAGATGTGGACAATTAGCGCTATGCAACTGCATCCTAATGGCATTATTGTTTGTGATGAAGCTGCTTGCGCTGAATTGAAAGTAGGGACATATAAATATTTTCTAGATATTGAGCAAGATAATCTCGATCCCGAATCCATATTGCGGTAAAATCGCTCAGTGTTAGGGTAAAATTGATTCAATAAAAAGGGATGGAATCGGATAAATCCAAATTCCATCCCTTTTTGGTATGTTTCCTTTTATTTTGAGAGATCGATTTGCATGTTGCATAATTTCCAATAGTAACCATTTAAAATATACAATTCATCGTGTTTCCCTTTTTCTACAATTTCACCTTGATGCATAACATAAATTTCGTCGGCATTTTTAATGGTCGATAATCGGTGGGCAATCATGATTGTTGTTCTGTCTTTCATTATATTTTCAAGAGCATTTTGAACAAGTCTTTCCGAAACAGAATCTAATGCCGACGTAGCTTCATCGAAAATAAAGATTTGAGGATTTTTTACAACAGCACGTGCGATGCAAATGCGTTGTCGTTGACCACCGGATAATTTTTCACCTCTTTCTCCTATTACGGTATCATATCCATTTGGTGTAGCCATAATAAAATCGTGAGCATTTGCAATTTTTGCTGCTTTCTCAACCTCTTCTCGAGTAGCATGTTCTACTCCAAATGCAATATTGTTGAAAAAAGTGTCGTTAAACAATATAGCTTCCTGAGTTACAATTCCTATCAATGAGCGTAGATCGCGAAGAGACGCATCTTTAATATTTGTATCGTCGATTAATATTTCTCCTTTTTGAACATCATAAAAACGAAGTAAAAGATCGACCAATGTAGATTTCCCGGAGCCGGATTCACCTACCAAAGCTATTGTTTTCCCTTTTTCTATTGTTAGGTTGATCCCTTTTATTACCCAATCGCCATTGTATTTAAACCATACATTATTGTATTCAATTTGTTTTTCAAATGTTAGTTTTTTGGGATTTTCTTTTTCTATAATGGTATTTTCGGCAGTTAAAATTTCATCGATTCTTTCCATTGAAGCCAAGCCCCGTTGAATTGTATAAGCCGATTTTGAAAATTCTTTTGCCGGACTTATAATGTTGAAAAATATGGTGATATAAAACATGAAAGTAGGAGCATCGATGACTCCTCTTCCTTGTAAAATCAATGTTCCTCCAAAACATAAAACAATCACGATTGTCAATGTTCCGAGAAATTCACCTAATGGAGAAGCCAATTCTTGTCTTCGAAGAATACGACTTGTTATTTTGCGAAGTTTTTCGTTTCCCGCGCGAAATCGTTGTGAAATTTTGCCTTCCGCATTAAAAGCTTTTATTATTTTTAAGCCACTTAATGTTTCTTCTACTTGTGACATCAATTCCCCCCATTTATTTTGTGCATCGAGGGATTTTTGCTTTAATTTTCTTCCTACAGTTCCCATAGCATAACTCGTTACAGGAAGCAGGATAAATACAAAGAGGGTAAGTTCCCAACTTATTATCAACATTGTTGTAAGATATGCAATAATTAAAATGGGATTTTTGAAGATGAGCACAAGAGAACTTAACACGGATCTTTCCACTTCATCGACGTCGCCCGACATGCGTGCCAAAATATCACCTTTTCTCTCTTCCGAAAAAAAACCGATAGGCAAAGACAATATTTTATCGTTTAAATTATTACGAATATCCCTTACAATTCCTGTTCGGATAGGGACGATAAAATAAGATCCAAAATAGGCAGTACCGGTTTTGAAAAGTGTTATAAACATGAGCCAGATTGCCAACCACAACAACGTAGTACTTGCTCCGTAGTTTTCTACCAAATGGGTAATATACCAATAACCATTGTTTTGGATTAGTTTGGTGAAGGATATTCCCGGGGTGCTCCAAGGAATAAAATAGTAGCTTTTGTTGCTGATTTTAAAAAGAATTTGCAAAATAGGAATAATGGTGACAAATGAAAAAATACTAAAAATAGCGGTTAAGGCATTAAAAATAAATATGAGAACCGCATATTTTTTGTATGGAGGCAAAAATCGTTTTAATATGGTAAAAACTCCCTTCATTTGAAATTTATTTCTTTGTATTTTTAAAGAGCTTGGTTGTTTTCCTTTCGATGAAAAATATTCAAATAGACGTATATCTTCTATTTGTTTGTAAAATTACTTCAAGATACAAAAATCTTGATATATTTATTCGTAATCGATTACTTTTTTCCATCGCTTGTGCGACCAGAGGTAATTTCCCGGTTGTTTTTTGACAGCATCTTCAAGAGCAGAAGCAAAACGTTGAGTGATAACCCCGTCTTCAACCTCCTCCGAACCATCATAAATGAGATGAAAAGTGTGCTGATAATTATATTTTTCTGTGTTTATTGTTTCTGTGAAAAAGACCGGCATATTAAATTTAGTGCCGAAAAATTCGATCCCGCGATAAAAAGGAGTTTTTATATCCATGAAATTTGTCCAATAGATACCCTTGTCGGATGAAGGAGATTGGTCGGCAACCATCATAAATATAGACGGCTGTTGCTCTTTGGCAGCTTTTAAGAAATACCTTGCAGTTGATTTTTTTTCGACATAAATAACATTTGGTGCACACCGATTATTTCTCAACCAACCATCGATATGTTTATTGGCTAATTGTCGGTAAACCATATAAACCGGTACGTTTACCATTTCCGATAAAATCATTGGCCAAACCCAATTGTTATGATGCCCAAAAGCCAAAATGACACTTTTGCCTTCTTGCAAATATTTTTCTATTTCGTCCACATTGATGAATTGATTAAGAGAAGCTAAAGTAGAACCACTCACGTAAGCGGTTTTGGCCATCTCTAAAAAATTTCTGACAAAGTAGTGATAAAATTGTTTTTCCAATTTTTTATAATAAGCATTGGACTGATTTGGAAAAGCAAGTTCAAGATTTTTTCGGACTACTTTTCTTCTATATCTGAGTATATAGCGTGTGAAAAAATAAGCACTGTATTCCCATATTCCAAGTAAGGGAAAAGGTGTTAAACCTATTAAAATGAAAAAAAATCGCGCTATGAGGTTGAGAAGCATAATAAACTTTTAATGTATCTACAAACGAATCATTCTAGGGATTTCTCATCCCGAAAATTTTTGAGTTTACCAAATAGGGATATTTCAAACTTTAATTTTGTTCTTTTAGAGCAGCTTTATTGATTTTTCCCGTTCCTGTTTTAGGAAGCTCGTCTAAATATTCTATTTGTCTTGGCAGTTTAAATTTCGCCAAGTTGTCTCTAAGATATTCCATGATGTAACGAGTCGGCAATACAATCCCTTCTTTTAAAACGATGAAGCATTTAACCACTTCGCCACGCAGTTTGTCGGGAATTCCTATGGCTGCAGCTTCTTTAACACAGGGGTGTTTCAATAAAACCTCTTCTATTTCGGCTGCCCATACCAGTTCACCTCCAACCTTAATGGTGTCCTTTGATTTTCCGATAATGTAAAGATTACCTTGTTTGTCGAAGTGACCAAGATCCCCTGTATAAAACCATCCGTTTTTAAATACTTCTTTGTTCAAATCGGGTTCCTCATAGTAACCGCAAAATACGGATTTACCTTTTGCAACTATTTCGCCCACCCCTCCTGTGGCGACTTCATGATCGTGTGCATCAAAAATTTTCAATTCCACGTTGTTTGGTACGGGTTTTCCTACTGATTGAATATTTCCGGGTGAACTTGCCGAAATAGGAGGCACTATTTCCGTCATTCCCCATCCATTTATAACTACTGCATTAGGAAACAACTTTGCAAAACGCATCAATAAATCCGGTGAAGAAGGGGCTCCAAAAACATCGGCCCATCGAAGCGATTCTAACCTGTAATTGCTCACATCTTTTAGGTATAAGACGGCATAAAACATAGGGGGAACCATCCAAATGCCTGTAACACCCCATTTGTCAATTAATCTAACAAGATTAAGAGGAGAAAACTTTGGCATGATAACAGTGCTCATCCCATACTTAATAGCAACCATTACAAATAATATGCCGCCGGAATGAGAAAACGGGATAGCCGAAATAGTTCGTTCCGTTTCATCGATTTTCAAGATATTTTTCAGCCCTTCGTAAGAGCAAAAACACTTCAATTGTTCTGCTCCCAAATGAATGTGTTCATAGTTCCACACGGCCCCTTTTGGCATGCCTGTACTACCGGAAGTGTAAAATATGCTCGAAGGCATATTGATAGTGATACCTCGATCTTCTAAATAATTTCTCGAATTCTGAGTTAGCTTCCAAAACGAAATATATTTGGGATTGTCTTCAATCGTAATGATTTCTCGCAAGGTCGGGATATTTTCTTTGAGTTTTAAGAGGTTGAATTTTATATTTGTGGTAGTAATAATGCCTTTTAATTCACAGTGTTTGCCAATAGTAATCAATTCTGTTCCTGTTAAGAAAAAATCGATAGGAACAACCATGCATCCCAATGAATAAATAGCCAAATAAGAATAAACATACTCGATACAATTGGGTAAATAAATGGCAATCTTGTCTCCTTTTTTAAAGCCCATGTCAATAAGGCTGTTGGCTAATCTAAAAACATCTTCTTTCAATGTCAAAAAATCGTATGTTTTATCTTCTTCAATAAATGCCGTTGCAGTGCCAAATTTTTCCGCTGCTTCAATAATTAATTGTCTTACATCTTTTCTTTTTTCCATGTTTGTAATAATATTATATGAATTTTATCAGGATTTTTATTTTATTCTTTAGGGTGACTTCCAATAAAAATTCTGTTAAAATCAGCTGGATTATTAACAAAACGAGATTTTGTCTTTTTCCGAAGTTGTGCAAAAGTAAGAAAAATTTAATTCAAATGGGACAATTTTGAGAAATAAAGTATCGAAATGAACGGGAATTATTTTGCGGTCAAAAGAATATCGTATATCTTTACATTGTCAGCAGAGAATTTTAATATTTTTCCCATGAAACGCTTTCCGATAATTTTTTTACTGTTTATGGTAACTTATGCAGTGCATGGCCAAACCAATGCCATAATCTTGTCTCATTATCTGTTTTCGGAATTTCAAGAGGGTAAAATATTAATGAAGAACAGAACTGAAGTGAAAACGCTATTAAATTATAATGCGCTTACTGAGGAAGTGGTTTTTGATGACAACGGCAATATATTAGCCATAGGGAAAGCTATTATTCCTCAAATAGATACTGTTTTTATCGGTGATAAAAAATTCATTTATAAAGACGGTAAATTTTTAGAAGTACTCCATGATTCCTCTTACAATTTTTTTTCACAACATAAATGCAGAGTCATTCCTCCCGGAAAACCCGCAGCTTATGGCGGAACTTCGGAAACATCGGCTATCGACAGTTATTCTTCGCTAATTTCTGATGGAAGAGTTTATAATCTTAAACTTCCCGATGATTTTAAGGTGAAGCCTTATACGGTGTATTGGATTGAAAAGGAGGGAAAATTAAAAAGTTTTCTCTCGCTTGGACAATTAAAATCATTTTACAAGAAAAAGAAAAAACTATATGAGGAATACATGAAAACTCATAAAGTGGATTTTGAAGATCAGAAAAGCATAGTCGATTTGGTAAACTATATGGAAACGCATTGATGGTATAAATTTTTTAAATAATATTTCGATGAAACATTTTATTCGTTATGTCTTGGTTTTGTCATTCGTTGTCGCGAGTGTATCGGCACAACCGAGATATGTTCCAACAAAAGAAAATCTGCAAAATCGGGAAGAATTTCAAAACATGAAATTCGGCGTATTCATCCACTGGGGAATTTATAGTATGATGGCCAACGGCGAGTGGATCATGAATAACAGAAACATTCATTATAAAGAATATGCCAAACTTGCCGAAGGTTTTTATCCTTCAAAATTCGATGCCGCCAAATGGGTGTCGGATGTAAAAGCTGCAGGAGCCAAGTATATCTGCATCACCTCCCGTCATCACGATGGCTTTTCGATGTTTGCAACCAAACAGTCTCCCTTTAACATTGTGGACGCTACGCCTTTTAAACGAGATATTCTCAAGGAGCTTGCCGATGAATGTCATAAACAGGGCATCAAATTGCATTTTTATTATTCGTTGCTCGATTGGTCACGCACCGATTATTATCCGTTAGGGAGAACCGGCCGTGGAGTAGGGCGTACCGAACACGGAAGTTGGGATACTTATCACCAATTCATGTTGAATCAATTGACAGAATTGCTCACTAACTATGGTGAGATAGGTGCAATTTGGTTTGACGGACAATGGGATCAAGACCAAAATCCGGATTTTGACTGGCGATTGCCGGAGATTTATGCTCATATTCACCAACTTCAGCCCGGGTGTCTAATTATCAACAACCACCATCTGACTCCCATTGAAGGCGAAGATGCGCAAACTTTTGAAAAAGACCTCCCGGGTCACAATACCACCGGCTTTGCCGATGAGCAGACTGTTGGGGCTCTTCCGCTCGAAACCTGTGAAACCATGAATAATTCATGGGGATATAATATTACCGATTTAAATTACAAGTCGGAAAAAGAGCTGATTCATTATTTGGTAAAAACAGCCGGATACAATGCAAATTTATTATTGAATGTAGGTCCACGACCAAACGGCGAATTTCCCGAAATTGCTGTTGAGCGTTACAGAGCGATAGGAAACTGGCTGAAACAATATGGGGAAACCATTTACGGCACACGTGGTGGGATAGTGACTCCTCGTCATTGGGGTGTTACTACTCAAAAAGGCAACACGTTATATGTGCATATATTGAATCTTGAAGACAATGCTTTATATGTGCCATTAAACGGAAGAAAAGTAAAATCGGCAAAGGCATTCATTGATAAAAAACCGGTGAAATTTACATCTGTATCCGATGGTGTAGTCTTGTCGTTAGATAAAATTCCGGACGAAACGGATTTTGTAATAGAAATGGAGTTAAAATAAAGCTAGAGGTCTGTTATTGCAAAATACAAATAAAAAGAGGGTGTATCACAATGTGATTTCACCCTCTTTGTGTTTGCACTCCTACCGGAGAATAATTTCAAGTATTCAATTTTCAGGGGCTTATTTTTATTTTGAGACAGCCCCTTTGAAAAAATTATTTTTCTTTAATCTCTTCAAATTCCACGTCTTCAATATTGCTTGATTCAAATTTTTTTTTCTGATACGAAATAATTCGATCTTCTTGCGATTGGATTTTATTCCGACTTTGCTGCTGTTGACGTTTTTGCCGATCTGTCTTGTTTTCCGAAGCCCATCTTTTTCCTATCAAAAGATTAAATGCGAATTTAATCAGAAAATAAAAGACAAAAAAAGAAAGAAAAAATCTCAGAATAGCTCCCATTTTTTACTTTAGGTATAAAAGTTTATCGTGTAAAGATACGATAAGAGAGGGATTAAAGAAAGCTATTTCGATTATTTAACGGTATACTTTGTGGAACAGGTAAAGTTATTTTTCTTCCAAGAAAAAATATTCAATCCAGTTTATGAATTACTAGCCCCGAACGCAGTTTGGGCTCAAACCAAGTGGTTTTGGGTGGCATGATATTTCCACTATCGGCAATTTCCATCAATTGCTTCATAGAAACCGGATACAGTGCAATAGCCAATGCCATTTCGCCACTATCTACCCGTTTTTTTAGTTCGTTAAGTCCGCGTATACCGCCAACAAATTCGATACGCTTATCGGAACGCAAATCTTTAATTCCTAGTATCTCATCGAGTATATATTTCGATGTAATCGATACATCCAATTGATCCACCGGATCTTCATCATGCAAGATGTGCGGTTTGGCCGTGAGGCTGTACGATTTACCATCTAAATAAATAGAAAAATTGTGTAAATGTTTCGGCTTTTGAATTTCCGAACCGGTAGGTTCAATATTGAAATTCGCTTCCAATTTTTTTAGAAATTCTTCCGGTGTCAAACCATTTAAGTCTTTTACAAGACGGTTGTAATCGATAATATTAAGTTGATCGGCAGGAAAACAAACCGCCATGAAATAGTTATATTCTTCATCCCCCTTGTGATAAGGATTATTTTTTGCTTTTTCGGCCCCCACTAAAGCAGCTGCTGCAGAACGATGATGGCCATCGGCAATGTACATGCAAGGTATAGTGTCAAAAATATCCGTAATATTCTCGATATCGTTTCTGTCTGGAATCAGCCAGAAACGATGTCTGATTCTATCTTCCGATACAAAGTCATATTCAGGTTCTTTATTAGAAGTAATACGTTTCACGATCGCTTCTAATTTCGGATTATCGGGGTAAGCAAAAAATACCGGCTCCATGTTTGCATTGGTTATCCGCACATGTTTCATCCGATCTTCTTCTTTATCGCGGCGGGTCAGTTCGTGTTTTTTGATTTTCCCTGTCAGATAATCTTCAACAGATGCAGCTACTACAAGCCCATACTGGGTTTTTCCATTCATTGTTTGAGCGTACACATAATACATTTCGATCGGATCTTCCACCAACCACCCCTTTCCCTGAAATTTGCGAAAATTTTCGGCTGCTTTTTCATACACTCGTGGATCGTGTTCATCTGTTCCACGAGGAAAATCAATTTCAGGTTTAATAATATGATAAAGCGATTTTTCGTTTCCTTCCGCTTCCCGGCGGGCTTCTTCGGAGTTAAGTACATCATACGGTCGAGACGCCACTTCTTTTACCAATGATTTTGGAGGGCGTAATCCTTTAAAAGGTTTTACTTTCATTTTAATAAGTTTGCTTCACGATTATATTTTTGCGCAAAGTTACTATTTTTGTTTTATATAAAGATAGAGTAGGCTAGTTTTGAAAAAAGTTGCTACATTTGTAAAAAAATGATGAAACTTATTCGGTATGATACAACTTCCTGAAGATAAATTGGTTACTGCTTATAGCCAGGGAATTGACGAATTTCTGAAATTACTTACCGATGCTTATCTCGATTTTGTCGATAATGATCTTAGTGCGAAAAATATGGATAAACTCACCGGTTATCAGCATGCCTTACTAGCTTATCGGTTTTTTCGGGAGGAGGTGAATCAGGGAGGTTTCGTGCAGTTGATCCAAAACGGTTATGGCGGATATATTTTCGATAATCCTACGGCAAAGGCACTTAAGTACTTTGGTGCACGTGATACAGCTAAGATTATTTATAAGGCAGCAGAAATTTACCGTGCTCATCGAGAGGAGTTGGAACGCGAAACCACTGAAGAAGAATTCATGGCGATGTATGTTGATTTTGAAGAATTTGATGATTTGGAAGAAAAATATTTTTTGATTGAAGAAGAGGAAACAGCACGTATAGTCCAATTAATTTGTGAAGGAACATATAGAGGATTTTGTTGATTCAATTATTTAAAATTACCTGAAAATAATGCATGGCATCATTTTTGAGCGCACATTAACCGACATTTAAATTTATTTATTCTAATCATGGCCACCGAAATAAACGTGAACGAGATTAATGAACGGATAGAAAATATCCACAGGTATCTGAACAAACATAAGGAATATTTAAACAGTTTGAATGTTTTTCCTGTTCCCGACGGAGATACCGGTTTAAACATGGTACTGACCATTCAAGGTGCAATGGCTAATATGAAGAGCTTCGAAAACCAATCCATGCTGCCCGGTGAATACCTGAAAAATTTTGCCGAACAAATGCTTTTGAATAGCAGAGGGTGTTCGGGTGTCATTTTGTCTTTGTTTATGCAAGGTTTTGCTGAAATTGTTGCGAACGACAATTTTTCGAAAGAGAATATCTATAAAGCCCTTGAAAACGGTTATCGCAATGCTTATGAGGGAACGGAAAATCCGCGCGAAGGTACAATGCTCACCTTGATGAGGGCTTTAAAAGATAAATATGCCGAGTTGATGGAACAAAATGATGACCCCATTGTTATTATCAGCAAAACAATTCCGCATTTGAAAGAAGTATTGGATAAAACTCCCGAAATGCTCCCCGTGCTTAAACAAGCCGGCGTTATCGATTCAGGTGGTGCCGGTTTTGTCATTTTTATTCAGGGAGTATGCCGAGAGTTTCAGCACAATGGCTTTGGAACAAATGGTTTACCGGTTCCTGCTTTACTGAAAATAGAGGAAGCGACTCGAAAATATATTGAAGGAGGGTTGTCCAAATTTAAAAACACACCTTTTGCACACCTTGTATTAAATATCGATTTTTCGAAAATTCAGAACAGTCGATTGCGGGAAATTTTTCAAAATATAAGAAAAGCAGTCAATAACTTATCTGTCAATAATCATGGTAACAACAAAAAAAGGCTTCAAGAAAAAATTATCACCGAACTTGAAGAAATAGATAATCTTTGGAACCCCGAAATCAAACAGAAATATTGTACCGAATTTATTTTGGAAACCGATACCATTACTTCTAAAGAACAACTACAGAAAATGATTGCTCCTTTTGGAGACAGCCTCATTGTTGTTCAAGCCGGCAACAAATTTAAAGTTCATATTCACACCAATAAACCCGATGATGTTTTTGATGCTGTTGAAAAATATGGCGATTTGATTTTTACAAAAGTGGATGATATGAAAAAACAGCATCGCAATTTTATCAGTGATGAGTCGATTGATTATCGGAAAGATAAAAGTATATTTTGTATTGTATCGGGAAAAGGATTTGCAGAAATACTTCAGAAATTAGGCGCTGACGATATTTTGTGTTATGGGAAAAATAAACCTTCCGTAGATCAATTGGTTAAGGGATTAGACAATTTGAAAGCCAAAAATATTATTGTTGCTGCCGATGATAGCGATATTCTTATGGCGTTGAAATATGCTGTTTCGCTTTGTAAGTCGAATGTTTTTATTGTCGAATCGGATAATCCCATTGATCTCATCGGTATGATGATGGGTATTTCGAAGGATTATGACATCATGACCATGTTCGAGGAAGCAATGAAAAGCATTCATACCATCCCCTACTGTGGTATTGCACGTGCAAGTCGTAAAGTAGTTACCGATGATGGGATGCCGGTAAAGAAAAAAGATTTTTTTGCAGTTTACAAAAAGAAAATTATTCTTTCTAACAACAATATGGAAGAGCTTATTGTCGATGCAATTCATCAATTGGCGAACGATTGCAGTCTTATTACTTTGTACAAAGGGTTGCCTTCACGTAAGGAGAACGGTTTGGCCGATCGGCTAAAAGAGCGGTTCCCTGATATCGATTTTGAAGAATATTATGGTGGCCAGTACAACTACAATTATTATATAACCTTTGAATAAAAACAAAAGCATATGAAAAAGAAAATTTTTGTCATTGTGGGTGATAATTTAGGTCTTTCGAGGGATCAGATCGATTACGAAGATCTCGAGATTATCAAATTTCCGACCATAGTTGACGGAAAAGAATGCCGCGAAAGCGAGGAATATAACGCCAATTGGCTGATATCCAAATTTGAAAAAGAAAATGTAGTAGCAAAGTCGTCCACTTTGCCTCAAAAAGATATTGTTGATGCAATTGAAAGAAATTATCGAAATTACGACCTCATCATTCATGTGGTAATGAGCAGCGGCTTATCGAGTGCTACTTGGAAAGTGGCCGAAAACGTTCGAAAGCAGTTTGAAAATGTTATCCCCATTATCAATGTCGATAGCAGGCAAGCCATAGTGGGTGTGGGAAATGTGCTTTTGGGTATCATCGATTTCATTAAAAGCAACGATGATTTGAGTATAGAAGAAATCGAAAAATTATGCCAACAAGTAGTTGAAAATACGTGTACCTACTATGTTTTTCCCGATTTAAACTACCTGTACAAAGGCGGCAGAATTGGAAGAGCTCAGTCGCTGATGGGCAGCTTGTTACATATTATCCCCATAATCGGCATGATGGGTGAAGACCCGGAAGGCATTGTTTCTTCTTTAGGAAAAGGAAGAACCTTTAAACAGGTAAATAATCAGACTATTGAGTTGATAAAAGCGAAAATGAAAGAAAAATCGGCATCGAAAATCAAACGAGCCATTTCTGTGAGCGGATACGGCGAAAAAAACAAAGATGTTGCTGAAGAGCTGATAGAAAAAGTCAAAGCTCTCCCTTGTGACGATTTTGTTATAGGGAAACCCGGCCTTGTGGATGCCGTATATTGCGGTCCCGGCGCATATGGTATATCCATACTTCTATAGAAAAACAGATGAATATGAAAGAGATTCTTTTCTCCTTGCTCTGTCTTGTTATCGGTTATTTGATCGGTTCGATTTTGTTTGCCCATGTGATTACCCGATGGGTAAAAAACGTCAATATTCGTGAGTTGGGAAACGGCAATCCGGGTGCTTACAATGTTTTCAGAAACGTAAGCAAATTCTGGGGAGTCGTTGCCGGACTTTTAGATGCAATAAAAGCATTGGGTCCTATGCTGATAGCTTCACATTATTTTCACCTTTCCGACATTGCTTTGGGATGTTTGGCAGTGGGTGCTGTTTTGGGACACGGACTTCCGGTCTATTATCATTTCAAGGGAGGTCGGGCTGCATCGGTGCTCATGGGGATGTACATTTTTTTCATCCCCATGGAGTTTTTGATTGCTTTAGCCATTACCGTAATTGTTGTGTTGGGCTTTATCAGAAAAGAATATGGCGTATGGGGTCCCACGGGGATTATCGCTTTGTGTTTGGTCTTGTGTTTGTTTTTTCCTCATCCGACAGAAGTAAAGATTTTTGTATGGATAGGAGGACTTATCGTTTTGTTGTTCAACATGGATAAAGTGAAGGAAAAAGCCCAATCGATTACGCCGACCCCCGTAAAATAGCTGTAAAAAAATATTTTGATTACTTTTGTATTTTAAAAATACAAAACATATGCCTGAAAATAAAAGTCAGTTGGTTAATTACGCGATGAATGGTGGGTTGGTAGTCGGAGTATTCTGGGTAATCAAATATTTTTTTGTGATAGCGGCAACCAGTTATCCTTTTTTTGGATATATCAATACCTTGTTAAGTATCGGAACTCCTTTGTTGTTGTTCTTTTTTTTGGTCAGATACAAAAATTTTGTAGTCGAGCAAGACAAGATCAGTATGTGGCACGGTATCCGGTTTTCGATGATGCTTTTTTTCTTTGCTTCGCTTTTGGAAGCAATCGTTGTGATTGTGCATATTATATGGCTCGATCCGGTATATCTCTCGCGAACTTATGAACATACCCTTGAAATGATCGAAAATATGTCGGCCGACCAAAATCTGATCAGTAAGCTGAAGCAACAGCCTGTGCCTACGCCTTTTTCCTATACTTTGGGAATGATTATAGGAAATCTGCTGATAGGGTTTTTGCTTTCGTTGTTTCTTGTTCCCCTTGCCAACCGTTTTACGTTTAAAAACGACAATCGTCAGTCTGGAGAGTAATTATGGATATTTCGGTTATAATACCTTTTTACAATGAGGAAGAATCGTTGCGCGAGTTATACCAATGGATTAAACGCGTGATGGACGAAAACGGTTATTCGTATGAAATTATTTTTGTGGACGATGGGAGTACCGATGGTTCATGGAATATCGTTACCGAATTAAAAGCTACATCGGAACAGGTACATGCGATAAAGTTTCGACGCAATTACGGAAAATCGCCGGCATTGCAATGCGCCTTTCAAAAAGCCGAAGGGGATGTGGTGATTACGATGGATGCCGATTTGCAGGATAGTCCGGAAGAGATTCCCGAATTGTATCGGATGATTAAGGAGGAGGGGTATGATTTGGTGTCGGGATGGAAGAAAAAACGTTACGATGCTCTATTGACCAAGAATTTGCCATCCAAACTTTTCAATGCAACGGCCCGATGTGTATCGGGTATTAAGTTGCACGATTTCAATTGCGGACTCAAAGCCTATCGAAAGGATGTCGTAAAAAATATCGAACTGTATAACGAGATGCACCGTTATATTCCCATTTTGGCCAAAAGTGCCGGTTTTACCAAAATCGCCGAAAAACCGGTGCATCATCAGCCCCGGAAATACGGCAAAAGCAAGTTCGGAGTGAGTCGTTTTTTTAACGGCTATCTCGATTTGATGACCTTGTGGTTTTTGAACCGTTTTGGCAAAAAGCCCATGCATTTTTTTGGCGTGTTGGGTACCCTGATGTTTTTCATCGGTTTCGTGGCCGTGATTGCAGTCGGCGCTACAAAACTATACGACATGCATCATGGTAATCCGTACCGGTTGGTAACCGAGTCGCCCTATTTTTATATTTCCCTAACCATGATGATTCTTGGTACGATGCTTTTTCTGGGAGGATTCTTAGGCGAACTTATTTCGCGAAATTCTCCCGAAAGAAATTATTACCGGATAGAAGAAGAATTCTAGTATGCGTCTATTTTTTTAACTATTTAATTAGCAAGTGAATAATGAATTTTGATGAAGTAATACGTAAGCGAAAATCGATCAGGAAATTCAGTGAAAAGCCTGTCGATAAAGAAGCGATTTTGCAATTGCTCGAAAGCGCCCGGTTGGCTCCTTCGGCTGTAAATTTTCAACCGTGGAAATTTTATGTATGCACTTCCGAGGAGATGAAAAAGGCAATTAGGGAAAGCTATTCCCGTGAATGGTTTGCCGGTGCCCAGGTCTACATAGTGGCGTGCGGCGATCATAGTCGTTCGTGGAAACGCCCCGCTGACGGGAAAGATCATTGCGACATCGATATTGCCATCGCCGTGGAACATATCGTGCTGAAAGCCACCGATCTTGGATTGGGAACGTGTTGGGTATGCAACTTCGATCCGCTGAAAGTGAAAGAAGCGTTGCATTTGAGCGAGGAATTCGAACCCATTGTTCTTCTGCCGTTGGGTTATCCTGCGGATAATTATGAAGCCGATCCGCGTACCGGCAAGCGTAAATCGCTTGAAGAAATTATGGAATGGGGGTGAGTCGGCTTGTTGGCGAATAAAAAATGGTAAAGAAGAGAGATTGGTGGTAGGATGAATGATAAATGAAATTTAATGGCGGAAACGGCGAAGAGTAACATATGAAAGCCTATGTCGAAAAATAATATGAATGCAAAAAACAAGATAACGATACCGATTTTATGCTGCCTGATTCTTGTGCTTTCGGGGTGCAATCAGGCGGGAAAGAAAAATCGGAATAAAGCCCATTATACCTATCTTCAGGAGTATGGCGAAATTTTCCATACGAGTTTCCATATCAAGTATGCTTATGATCGCTCGTTATACGACGAAATTATGACCGAATTGCACAAATTCGACAATTCGTTGAATCCTTTCAATGAGAATTCTATTATTTCGAAGATCAACCGGAATGAGCCGGTGCAACCCGATTCATTTTTCGTTGCCGTGTTTAATAAGGCAATGGAAGTATCGCGCATCACCGACGGCAAATTCGATATCACCGTTGCGCCTCTCGTTAATGCTTGGGGATTCGGATTTAAGAATAGCGACAATATAACCCCGAAACTTATTGACAGTTTGAGACAGTTTGTCGGTTATGAAAAAGTAAGGTTAGAAAACGGAAAGATCGTAAAAGCCGATCCGCGTATTCAGCTCGATGCTTCGGCAATTGCCAAAGGCTATGCCTGTGATATGGTGGCCAATTTGCTTAGGAGTTACGGTGTGGAAGATTACATGATTGAGATTGGAGGTGAGATTGCCATGCGGGGCAAAAACGATAAAGGAGTATGCTGGCGCATTGGGATTGACAAGCCGATGGATGACAGTACCGGTCTGCGTCACGAATTGCAAACTATTCTCTCCATTTGCGACAAATGTGTGGCTACTTCGGGCAATTACCGTAACTATTACATTAAAGACGGCAAAAAATATGCACATACCATTGATCCTCAGACCGGTTATCCTTCCGAACAAGACATCCTTAGTGCGACCGTCATCGCCGACGATTGCATGACTGCCGATGCCTACGCCACAGCTTTTATGGCATCCGGAATGGAAAAATCCAACGAAATTGCCAAAAAAGTTCCGGGATTGTTTTACTACTTTATTTATGCCCGACCCAACGGTACAATGGCAGCGACATACTCTACCGGTTTCGAACAATTTTTTGCCGAAGAAAAAGCAGAGGAACTGTAATACGATAGTGAGGTAAGGGGGAAAGAACGAAAGCGAATGGAGATAATAAGGATATTCTGTCGAAAAGGAGAAAATGAGAAGATAAGATATGCGTTTTATCAAACACTTTTCGGTCCGGCACTCATTGCTTCTACCTCAAAAGGAATTTGTTTTTTGGCTTTCGGGGAAGAGGAAAAGACCTTGCCTGCGTTGAAAAAGCAATATCCAGCAGCTATTGTCAAAAATCAATCCGATGCATTTCAAATGTTGGCACAAACATGGATAAACGGGGAAGCCTCTTCGGATGATGCCTTGCCTTTGCATATCGGGGGAAGCGCGTTTCAAATGGCTGTTTGGGAATCGTTGCTAGACATACCTTTTGGAGAATTTTGCACATACCGTCAAATTGCAGTCACCATCGGTAAGCCAAAAGCCTGGAGGGCTGTTGCTTCCGCCATTGGCAAGAATCCTGTGGCATACCTTATTCCCTGCCATCGGGTGATTCGTTCTGACGGCCGGATCGGTGGTTATCGCTGGGGAATTGGTTTCAAACAGAAAATGCTTGAGCAGGAAGAATTGAGGAGAAAATGTTCCCCCGATTATGGGAAAAGTTCTGAGCCGAAGGGACAGGTTGCCGGCATTTTACGATTTAATATTCCAGGCACTTGTTTACCGGTTTCGAGTCGGAGAGGTGGGGTATAAGCCAACAATGCGGGCTTTTCTTATTATCAACTATTCACGTAAATATATACAGCTAATGAAATATCCTTTTTTTAGCCGGTTGTTCATCGTATGTGTTTTAATCATTGTTTCGGCATCTTCGCTCTTTTCTCAGCAAGGCGATTCGGATAGTTATCCGACTTTTAAGTTCGACGGGAATTTGAAAACCAAATTCGAATATGCGCCCGAAGAGGAAACTTCACGATTTTCGGTGCGAAACTCCCGACTGGGTCTGTCGGGAAGAATTGTTCCAAAAGCCGATTATCGGGCACAAGTGGAATTGAGTAAAGAGGGAAAATTCGAGGTACTCGATCTTTCCGGTACTCTCACGCCTTATAAAGGACTTTCCTTTACACTCGGGCAAACAAGCATTCCGCTTTTCAATTCCTATATAACCAATCCGGGAAAAATGATGTTTGCCAATCGCACTTTTCTGGGGAAATATTATGTTGGTACGCGCGATATCGGCTTACTTGTAAAGTATGGTTTTCGTTTGGCAACAGTTCCTGCCGGAGTAGAATTTGGTATCTATAACGGCAATACCATCAATAATCCGGTTTGGACCGATAAGCTTTCCTATGCCGCCCGCTTGAGTTTTGGCAGCATGAAAGGATTTCGTACGACTTTTAAATTGTATGATTATCCCAACGGCGAGGAAATTCATTATTTTTTCTACGGTGCCGATTTTCGTTATGAGGGACGCAATTGGAAGGTTGAGACCGAAGCCATGAAAAGAGATGACAAGGTGGCCAACAAGGATTTGTTTTCTGCTTATATTCAAGGGGCTTATTGGACGCCCATCAAAGGAGGCTTGTTTAAAAATATTATTCCCGCAGCCCGTTGGGATGCGATCGACCAAAACAAAGACGATTCTGCTTTTGACGTCAACCGCTTGACGCTGGGACTTGGTTTCGGACTCACCTCCAACGCAAACGGTTCGTTGTTGCGCATCAATTACGAATGGTATTTTGTGAAAAATCAGCTCGATTTTATGCACCAATCCGAAGAAATGGATGCGGATAAACTTACCGTGGAACTGGTGTATGTTTTCTGATGTTTTCGTAATTTCGTTTCAAAAATTTTCATTTGCTTGCTTTGTAAAGGCAATTTTTTTATTTTTGAATTTCGGTTTAATCCGTTAATTCTAATTTTCTATGCGTAAAAAATACTTTTTCCCTGTGTTTTTCTTCTGCCTCATTGTTATGAGTGCATGTACGGAAAATAAAACCGTACGTTCGTTATTTAACGGTGAAGACCTTGATTTGTGGAATACCCAAGGCAACGTGAAAGTGGAAAATGGAATTGTTACTCGGCAAGTTGGAATATTATATTGCATCCGGATGATGAAAGAATGCGGTATAACTGCTGAAGATATGTTCAAACCCCATATCAAAGGATAGAGGAACTGTTCAATACTAAAAATACTTATAGTTTTATGAAACCGGAACACAAACATCGCGTTACGCCCAGCTACGTTACACATCTCAACGACAACGAGATATTTGTATTTGGCAGTAACATTCAGGGACATCACAGAGGAGGGGCAGCCCTTGACGCTTTAAAAAATTTCGGAGCCATTATGGGGCAGGGGGTTGGTTTACAAGGACAATCCTACGGTATCCCCACCATGCAGGGAGGCGTAAAAGATATAAAGCCTTACGTCGATGAATTTATTGCCTTTGCAAAGGCACATCCCGAACTGAAATTTTTGGTAACCCGTATAGGTTGCGGCATAGCCGGTTTTAAAGATAAAGAAATTGCCCCCTTGTTTGTCGAAGTTGCAAAAATGGAAAACGTGTATCTCCCTGCCGGCTTTTGGGAAGTGCTCGACGGTGAATGATTTACTTTTTCTTTGGCAGTTGGATGTTTTGCATTTGCCGCAAAATTTGCTGTTGACGCTTCAGCATGTAAGGCGATGGGTTTTTTGAGCTGAATCGACGCGGGTTGGGCAGTGTGGCAGCAATGAGAGCCGATTGAGCAGCAGTGAGTTTTGAAGCGGTAGTATTAAAATGGCGATTGGCAACGGCTTCAGCGCCATAGATGCCGTTGCCTGTTTCCATGCAGTTGAGATACACTTCCAAAATGCGTTCCTTCGGCCAAAAGAATTCGATAAGTACGGTGAAATAGGCTTCAAGCCCTTTGCGAACCCAGGAAGATTGCGGCCAAAGAAAAACGTTTTTCGCCGTTTGCTGACTGATGGTGCTGGCTCCTCGCGGACGCCGGCGCTTTTTGTTTTCTTTCATGGCCTTCTCTATTTCTACACGGTCGAAACCGTTATGCTGAAAAAAACGCTGATCTTCCGACGCAATTACTGCCCGTTTCAGGTGATCCGATATTTCATTGTACGGCACCCATTTGTGATAACATTTCACCGATTCTCCTGCCGCAATCTGTTCAACCATGCGAATACCCATCAACGGGGTAAAAAAAACGGGAACAAACCGGTACGCAATCACCGCTCCTATGGACAGAATAAAAAACCACAGGACGATTTTTTTGAGCACCCTGACGATTTTTCTCATCACCTTTCTTTTAATTTGAATCGTACCCGCCAGCGACCGTTTTCATAATCGTGACTGATGATTTCAAAACGTCCTATTTCCGAAGTATGTTTTACATGTTCCCCGATACAG
>CAYUIY010000018.1:0-28253 GCA_964444915.1 uncultured Dysgonomonadaceae bacterium | reverse complement strand
GCCCTTGGCTAATGGTTGGCGACTATAAACCTCCATAGTGGACTTGCACCACCAAATTATTTACCATGCACGGCACACAGTAAAAAAGCCGGACAATTATCCTTTGTGGAAATGTCCGGCTTTTGTTGATAGAAAGGAGGAAAATATTAAAACTTATATCCCAACGTCAACAACCCTTTTGTGTTATTGTTTTTGAGAGTATAGGGAGAAGAATCTATAATTTTTTTCCCATTATCATCAAACATGTTAGGATAGGGATAAAGATCGTCTTCCTGAGTTCTGTAAACTATGGCCAAATCGAGATAAAAATTTCTGCTGAATCGGTATCCCAATCCACCAGTAAAGTAGAAAGCGTCACCCTCTATCCGATAAATAGTAGTAGATCCTGCAATAGCTGTTTCTTTTTTACCCGTTCGATACAAATCATCGTATGGATAATGCTGCCATGCGTATCCCCATCTGCCAGATAAACGTGGTGTAAACCGATATTCCCACCCCACCCTCAGAGTAGAAGTAGATTTATAATCTTCTGAAATATATTTATTATTCTCATATATGCTTTTAGCATTTATTCCATCAGCGTCCTCTTTAAATTTCATTTTATGATAATTCGTAATTTCATAATCAAGACTAGCAATAAATTTGTTTTCAAAAACACCGGCAATACTCATCACCCATTTACCGGGAGTTCTGAAACGATAATCATGAGCATATACTCCGGAAGAAGTTTTACCTGGTTCATACTCTGACTCTGGATCATCTTCAATCACATATTCTGTAACATTATCTTCCATTTCGGCTGAATAGGTATCGGTAAGTGAACACCACACAGGCGTATGATAAGCTAAACCGATTCTTAACTCATGCATGGGGCGAACAATAACTCCAATTTTTGCTCCCACCCCTGCACCTTCTGTCGTAAGATAATTTCTCAAATCGAAACCGGCATTCTCACCCCTCTCAAATTCTTCCGAATAACGAGAAGATAAACGATAATAAATATCCGTAACAGATAAGGTAATCCCCACGTTTACTACTTTACCCAACGTTGTTCCAATGGTAAAATCGTAATTATTCACTGAGCCCTTTTCCACTAAAGCAAGCGAATTGGTAACTGCTTCATAATGTAAAGGTGTATAATAAAATCTCTCTTTATCCTCATCCCAGTGAGGATCAATTAAATACGAATTAAATCCCAATATCGATAGCCACGGCACTTCGGACTTAAACGGATTTTTTCCTTCAATATCAAGATCGAGTTTTGCAGGATTGATGTTCTCATGCGTGGAAATTTCGGCCATATAATCCATTAAAGAAGAAGCCGGATCACCATTATATGCTGAAATCTTTTTATTGAAAGATTTGACTTTATTATAAGTAAAACCAAAATTAATAAAAGGAATAGCGTCACTTCTTAAAGGGAAATAGCCTACAAATCCCAAATTATCCATTTTGAAAGAGGTTTTATCCCTCGAAATATCATCAACTTTGGAGCTTTCTTGTGAAAGATCGGCTGTTCCAACTACTTCACTACTTTGATATACCGCAATACCCGCCGGATTAATAGCAACACCGGTAAGATCCCCTCCCAGTGCACCAAATGCCCCGCCCATTGACATGCCTCGAGCCGTTCCGTAAAGGTCGTTTCGTGACATTCTGCCGGCTTCTACTTCACCTTGAGCAAACAAATAAGAAACAAAAGTTAAAACAAACACTAAGAGACCAATAAATCTTTTCATCGTTGTACTAATTTAATAGAATGACTACCTTATCATTTCCTTTTATGTGTCACAGATATCGATAAGGTAGTCATCACTCATGATTATATTGCTTATATTTATCGGCGGCCGCCACTACTGCTTCTGCCACTCGAAGATCTGCTGCTTGACGATCCGGAACTTCTCGAAGATGAACTTCCGCTACTTGAAGAAGAACCGGAAGAACTTCTGCTTGGAGTTGAGTATGTGGAGCCACTTGAAGTGGAACTTCTTGTTGTTGAACTACTTCGTGAAGGTGTCTCGTATGTTCCCGAATTACTGCTTCTTCTACCGGAGCCTGACGAAGAACGTTGGTAAGTGTTCCCGCTGCTACGTGTTGTATTTGTGCTACTACTTGAGCGACTGCCAACACCACGATTTTCAATCTGTTCTCCGGTTCGTGAATCATACACCCTACCGGAATTATCAACAATACGGGTAGTAGAACCGGCAGCTGAACTTCTTCGGGAGCCTGTTGCAACGGAACTCCTTCCGGAGGATCTACCTGAAATTTCGGTTGACGAACGCGTTGCGCCTGAACTTCTCGATCCCGATAAACCTGCCGACGTTGATCTTCCCGCCGCACTCGAACGGTAAGTAGTAGTG
This sequence comes from uncultured Dysgonomonadaceae bacterium, assembly GCA_964444915.1. Classification (GTDB taxonomy): domain Bacteria; phylum Bacteroidota; class Bacteroidia; order Bacteroidales; family Dysgonomonadaceae; genus Anaerorudis. The sequence continues at coordinate 25,890 of CAYUIY010000018.1, read as the reverse complement.
CTTCTACCCGAAGGATTACGAGTTACACCAACATATATTCCATCATAGAAACCCGCATAGTATCCACTGTATCCCCCATAATAGGGATATCCCCATCCACCATAGAACCAAGGATCATACCAACCGTAATACCAGGGTCTATGCCATGGAGCATACCAACTATAATACCAAGGACTATGCCAACTAAAGTGAAAATTCCATCGCCAACCACTATAATACCTGGGGCTGTACCAACCATAAAACCACGGGTCGTACCATGGATCATACCACGGGGAGCAACATCCATAATTCCAACACCGATCACAATAACGCCTCTGATAATAATCTGAATAAAGCTCATGATCCGTATAAATAGTTATTTTGTCTGCTCCGGTAATTTTAATCACAGCTTCCGGATCATGGTATTTCACTATTCTATCGGTATATTCATAATCTTGATATTCGTACTCTTTTTCGGGTACAATAATTTCTTCTGTTTCTTTTTCCCTCCGATTGTATTCATCAACGTCTCTACTGCTACTTTTAACTTCCAGCTTCGACACATCTCCTTCTACCACCACAATTTTCTTTTTAGGAGATTGTGGTTTCTCTTTATTTATTTGTTGCGGAGTTTGAGAAGGATCGGCATAAATATCGTCCCATTCCTGCGCAAAGCCCAAAATAGGAATCACAGCCAACAAAACCGCAATTATTAGTTTATTTGTTTTCATAGCGTTCCCCCCTGTTTTAATATTTTCCCCTTATATCATTTGACCTGTTTGCTTATCAAAAGTTTAATGTATTTCTTCTCATAAGCCAGGTTTATGTGTATTGCAAATATATTATTCTTTTTCTGAACTTTCAGCAATTTTCTTCCTTGTTTTTATTTAAAAGACGATAAATAAGGGAAAAAGCTGCATTAAATGAGTTAAAAAACAAAAAATATCGCTTTCCACATTTTCTAGAACGATTTTCGAAGCCGGTTCAAATTGTGATCTCCAAACCGTCGTAAGCGAAAAACATATTGGGAGGTAATTGTTTTTCCATCACACTGTGCAGTCCCATCTGATGGCTCATATGAGTAAAATAAGTAATTCGCGGATTAATTTTTCGAGATAATGCGATGGCTTCATCCAAGTTCTCATGTGATAGATGCGCTTTTTTTCTTAACGCACTTAAAACCAATATATCTACCCCTTTCAATTTCGATATTTCTTCTTCCGGAACGTATTTCACATCGGTCAGATATGCAAAATTCCCAATCCGATAGCCCAAAATGGGCATTTTATAATGAACTACCCGAATAGGAACAACCTCAACACCATCAACAAAAAAGGGGGATAAATCTCGAATTTCGCGCAATTCAATATCCGGCACCCCCATATATTTATTATCAACAAAGCAATAAGGCATACGTATTTTCAATGCACGTGCCACATTAGGTTCAACGTAAAGATTTACTGTTCCAAACCGACTAAATGGTCTGAGATCATCGATTCCACCCACATGATCATAATGTTCGTGAGTGATGAGCATGCCGTCTATTTTTTGAAACGGAAGATCCAAGATTTGCTGACGAAAATCGGGAGTGCAATCAATAATTATGTTTTTGCTGTCAACGCTGATTTGTACCGATGCCCTGAGACGTTGATCTCTTTTGTCGCTTGAAGTACAAACTTCACATCTGCATCCTATTTCCGGCACACCGGTGGAAGTACCTGTTCCTAAAAATCTGACAATCATACTCTGCATTTTATAATTTATAAAAAAAGCTACCCCGAGTGTTTCACGAGATAGCTCTTCTGTATACTAATATTAATCACTAATACTGCCTTTCCAAGATCCAAAGATCATTGAAAGGTATGCCGTAAGTCTTTCGTAAATACTCCGTATCACCTTTAGCCGAATATTTTCGGTAAATTTCATCACGTTTAGCAACTGCCGATTCTTTGTCATCATAACTTGCCACAATTACCCGATACATACCTTGTTCATTCTGTGCCAAAATGACCGGATAACCTTCTGCTTCCATTCTCGATTTTAACGACTCTGCATTGAGTTTTACACTCAATGAAGCTATAACAACACTATATTTTTTAAGATTGGGAGCATCTGTTGAATAAACCGGTTCCACTTTCTCTTTTCTTACTGATACTTCAACAGGCGGAAGTGATGCAGCATCCTTAACAACAGTGGTGGGTTGCGACGCAGCTTCCTCCATCTCTTTTTCTTTAGCAGCCTCATACACTTGCTGGTAGGCGCTTTGTTTGGGCTTACAAGACGTTGCTAAAGCCAAAACGACTATAAAAGTCAATCCCAGGGGGAATAATTTTTTCATTGTGTGTTATTTTTAGTTGTTTAACCAAATTCTTCATCCTAATCTTCGCAAAGATAGAAAGAAGAATAGAAAAACGATGATTATACGTGTGAAAATAAATTAAAAGATTACTTCATCATAATAAAAACATCATAATAAATCGAGTTCATCAAAACGAATAGAGGGAGGGGTTTTTTCTTCTCTGCGGTTGAACTTTGATCCCAAAGGGGTTGATTCGGGAAAAAAACCTCCATTTTTCAAATAAAACCGATTTGAAGCTTCATCGTAACCCCCACCATAATCGAGCCGTACACCGGCTTTAGCAGTTGCATCGTAAGAAAATTTAGCCTCAGTTGCTTCTATCCATTTTCCTGTTTTCGATCGGTACCACTGATTCCCAAAAAAAACCTTACGTGTACGATACCCCTGTTCAGGAATGAAATTTTCGAGAAACGAATGTGCATGAGTATAATAAACATGAGTTTGTGGACGTAAAAAACTCGCAATTAGCCGCCAGCGATTTTCATCAGTCGCAAAAAAATACGATGTATAAATGGTATTTCCTTTGCCATCGGGTTTTATATGAGTGAGAAATTTATACGTGTTACCTGCTTTCCAATTGTATCGCAAAAAACTTTGCCCGCCTGAACCCTCGTTCCCAAATTCCCCTATATGCACCTCTTCACCTTTGCGCAGCACCTTTATTTTAAGACTATCAGGAATTAATGCTGGATCCTGGGTATCAAACGGACTCCACACAGAGAATAATATTCGACGCTCTTTTTCAGAATTGTACTGCATACCGAAATACCCTTCTCCAAAACCATTTGCCATATAATAACTTCCCACGACTTCACCACTTTTAGGAACAGTAACTTCATTGTAAAACCATTCAATCGTGTCGTTCGGCATGTTATAGTTAAAGTGAACAGAAGGCCCCCTTCTTGCCCAATAATCCGAAAAATCATGAACATAAACCAAATGATCATCGTTTGTTTGTACACTGAACGAAACGATCCGTCCAAATTCGTTGCCTGTTTTTTGCAATCCTTGCAAAGTCACGGAATGGTAACCAGGTTTTTTTACTTTAAATTTCCCCACAGGAATCTCCACAAAGTTATCATGCACTTCTACCTTGACCTCCTTGTTTTGGAAAGAAACCCGATAAGTAGATCGTCCTTCTGTATTCCCTTTAACAAACAATTTGATCGTTTGAGGTTGGGAGAAATAGATATATGTTTGAATTACAGAACGACTGTCTGTCCACTTTTCTAATCCATTTTTCGTAATGGTCGCTCCTGTTGGATAGCAAGTTACGTAAGCATTACCACTTAGTTTTACTTCATGAACGTTATCCTGAGCAAGGATAAAATCGCTGCTCAGAACAATAAGAGTTAAAAGTAAAGATAGATTTGTTTTCATTTTTACATTAATATTTTTTTAATATCCAAACACTTCGGAAAAATAATGGACAATTCGCTTTTTAACTTCATTCATCTTGGGGTAAGCAGAATCCAATTCTTTTTGAATAGAGGTGACCCCTTTTTCTATGAATCCGCAGGGATTTATCAGCGAAAAATAAGATAAATCGGTATCGACGTTAAGAGCCAAGCCATGCATGGTCACAAAATGGCTGCAGCGTACACCGATTGCACAAATTTTACGAGCACTTTTGTCGGAATCTGCTTCTAACCAAACACCTGTAGCACCCGGCATTCGTTCCGCTTTAATGCCATAATCGTTCAGTAACCGTATAACAACCTCTTCTAGGTTGAAAATATACGATTTAAGACCAATTTCAAAAGCATTTAAATCGAAAATTGGATAAACAACCAACTGCCCTGGTCCATGATAAGTGATATCTCCCCCTCGATCGGTGTAAAAAAATTCCACCTTTCTCTTCTTAAGATTTTCGGTAGGTAGAAGCAAATTATTGGAATTTCCATGTTTCCCCAACGTTATTACATGAGGATGTTCGCAAAGAATCAATGTCTGAGTACTTGTTTTTTTTGCCTTTTTTTGACCGATTGCCTGATCGAAAAGTTTTTGTTGGTATTCCCATGCTTCTTTGTATGGAATTATACCCAAATCTATAATCTCATCTATTTTTCGCATGATGCAAAAATAAACATTTTTCCTGTATGACTATCAATACATATATACATATGGTTTATGAACCGCTTGCTCGCTCGGCTGGGAAAGCGGTTTCAGGTATGATTAATGCGCAAGGAGAAGTGGAAAACACCTGTGTAGGAACGAGACTGGCTTTTTATACTGCCTTTTATTATGATCGGCCAGTAAGTGTAAATGCAGCACATGGATATGGACCTGTGTTATTGGCTGGCGCCGAAATGATCCGACTATTAGACAATCTTTATTCTTTAAGATGAGATTCTATTATTCTGGAAAATATCTTTTAAATACTTCGGCATTGGTAAGATTACCCAAAGAACTGAATATTTTGGTGCCCACACAAAAAGGCGTGAGAAAGGTAACAGAAACCAATTCGCACATCGAAATTGAACTTGGATCGGGGACGTATCATCTGAGCAGTATAAGTAAATGAAAATAATCATCAAACATATGAAATAATTCGCTCATCTTAAAAACCTTCAAATAAAATACACTTGTGGGAAAAAACTGCTAAATGATATCAAAGCACTTGTTAAATATGCATTCTGGCAACTTTGTGTGACCTATGTGCAACCGTGCAAAAAAAGCACTTACCAAATTGATGATAAGTGCTTGATCTTTAGTGGTCGGGGTAGCAGGATTCGAACCTGCGACCCCCTGCTCCCAAAGCAGGTGCGCTAACCGGACTGCGCTACACCCCGGAACTCTATCTAAAAACAGTGCAAAGATATAACTATTACTCATAATTGCAAAAACTTTCGGCATGATTCGAATATGGCTAAGTTCAAATTAGAAGTGCGACACTCCGACTGATGTTTTTTACTCGGGATTTTTCTTATCTTTGCCACACAAATCCAACCATTAAACAACATTCACCGGTGATAGATTTTTCGAAAATTCCCTCCCCATGTTATGTGATTGAGGAAGAATTGCTTCGCAACAACTTGCAACTTATCCGTTCGGTAAAAGACCGTACGGGTGTAGATATCATACTGGCTTTTAAAGCTTTTGCTGTCTGGAAATCGTTCCCCATTATCCGGGAATACATCCATTCTTCCACCGCAAGTTCGGTAAATGAAGCACGGCTTGCGTGGGAAGAAATGGGAAGTCCGGCTCATACCTATTCTCCATCCTATACCGAGGAAGATTTTCCTCTTTACCTGCGATACAGCAGCCATATTACGTTTAATTCCCTTTCGCAATATCGCCGTTTCTACCCGCAAGTGGCGGCTTCGGGTAAAAAAATAAAATGCGGACTGCGCATCAATCCCGAATTCCCGGTTGTCGCAACCGCCTTGTACGATCCGAGTTCGCCGGGATCGCGTTTGGGCATTACTGCCGATCAATTGGGAGAAAAGCTTCCGGAAGGCATTTCCGGTCTGCATTTGCACAACCTTTGCGAAAACAATTCGTATGCACTGGAAAAAACCCTTCGGGCAACGGAGCAAAAATTCGGACATCTTTTCCCGCAAATCGAATGGTTGAATCTCGGCGGCGGTCATCTGATGACGCACAAAGATTACGATATAGAACATTTGGTCGCTCTGCTACTCGATTTTAAACGCCGCTATCCGCATTTGGAGATTATCATGGAGCCGGGCAGCGCATTTGTTTGGGAAACAGGCGTATTGGTCTCCACCGTTACCGACATCGTCGAAAATCACGGTATAAAAACGGCCATGCTCAACGTGTCGTTTTCCTGCCACATGCCCGATTGTCTCGAAATGCCCTACAAGCCGGGTATTCGGGGAGCATATCAACAAGCCGTACCCGGCAAACCGACCTACCGCATGGGCGGAAACAGTTGCCTGGCGGGCGATTTCATGGGCGATTGGTCGTTTGACGAACCGTTGAAAGTGGGCGATCGCATTGTTTTCGAAGACATGATTCACTATACCATCGTAAAAACCACCATGTTCAATGGCGTAGCACATCCTTCCATCGGTTTATGGACGAAAGACAATGAATTTGTTCTTTATCGCAAATTTGCTTATGAAGATTATAAAAACCGCATGAGCTGAACGCCGACCTTTTTTAACTGTTTCGATAGGTGCGGTTTTTCAACCCAATTACGGTGCATGAACCGAACATCGGTCTTTTTGAACCGATTAATCGAACGCTTCATAAAAAGACACATAGGTTTTTAAACAATATACGTCTTCAATATGTTTATATATAAGAATATCCCCTTTTAAAAGATCGGGAATTATTTATTAAAAATCATTACTCATGAGCTGGATAGGATTCATCATTCTCGGAGGCGTAGTCGGATGGCTTGCAGGTAATTTAATGAGAGGCGGGGGCTTCGGTCTTTTGGTCAACATCATTGTAGGCATTATCGGTGCCGTTATCGGCGGTTGGGTTTTTGGTCTTTTAGGTATCTCGACAGGCAACGGTCTCATCGGAAATTTCATTACTGCACTGGTTGGTGCCGTTTTGTTGCTCTGGATAATTTCGTTGTTCAAAAAGAAACCTTAAAAGAATCATTTAAAGAATTAGGAAACAACAAGAATAAAATCGATGCACTCGAAAAAGGTACGTCGATTTTTTTATTGCTTTTTTCTCATGAATCCGTGCACCCAACAATATACCAAATTGATAAGCAAAATGGAATTTAGGTTTCTCTGCTCGCAAATTAAAAAATATCATGTAAATTTGTCAAAAACACGACGATGAAAAAAAATCAGATCGGCATATTGGCGGGTTCGTTCAATCCCATACACATGGGGCATTTGATGATAGCCAATTATATGAAGGAATTTACTTATCTCGATGAAGTGTGGTTTGTGGTATCGCCCCGCAATCCGCTGAAGAATGCCGAAAATCTGCTCAATGACGAGTTGCGGCTCAAAATGACAAAGATGGCCGTTGAAGATTACGCAGGGATGAAAGTCTCCGATATCGAATTTCATATGCCTCTCCCCTCTTACACCATCGATACCATGACCAAATTGACCCACGAAAATCCCGATAAGGAATTTACGCTGATTATGGGTGGCGACAACTGGAACGATCTGCCTCGGTGGAAAGAATACAAACGCTTGCAGCACGAATTCAAGATGCTGATTTATCCGCGCTTGGGATATGAGGTTCGCATTCCGGAAGAGCTGCGCGAAAATATTCGTTTTGTTGAAGCACCTGTTGTGGAAATTTCGTCTACCTTCATTCGCAACAGCCTGAAAGAAGGGAAAAACGTGCGCGCCTTTGTTCCTCCCCGTGTCTATGATTTCATCGAAACAAACGCTTTTTATCACATTTAATTTCTACCATAACGAAGCAATTCGCCCCTTTATCTCTTTCTTGACCTGTTCATACCCAATAAGCTTCATTCACCCCTAACTGCTTGATATCATCGTTTTTCCGTCATACATTTGTATGGTTTAAGGAGTATAATTCAATAACCTAAAATTTATACAACTGTATGGCACGAATTATTAATCTATGTGTTTTACTTGCCATTTCCTTCTCGATGCTTCGGGCACAAACTAATCAAATAACAGTCTTGGGAACTGTTACGGATGAGAAAGGTTTCCCGATGTCGGGAGTGACTGTTCAAGTAGAAGGGAGTACCATCGGTACAGTTACCGATGCAAATGGCAATTTTTCATTGAAAGCGCCCCGGGAAAGCACAATCCTTTTCTCCTTTGTCGGATTCGTTCCTGTAAAACGTCAAGCAACAGATTCTCCTTTGCAGATAGTGATGAAGGAGGATATGATTATGATGAGCGAGGTAGTAGTAACTGCTTTAGGTATGGGAAGAGAAAAAAAGGCCCTCGCTTATGCTGTTACAGAGCTGAAAGAGGACGCCTTTTTAGTAAAAGAGTCCAACCTGGCAGCAGAACTTGCCGGAAAAGTTTCCGGTGTTAATGTTGTACGGCCAACTACCGGTGTAATGGGTTCTACCCGAATCACGATCCGTGGAAACGGCTCATTTGGCAACAACCAGCCGCTTTATGTCGTTGATGGTGTACCCATAGACAATAGTAATTACGGGCAGCCCGGCGTTTGGGGTGGTGTCGACGGCGGAGACGGAATTTCCTCTTTCAACAGCGACGATATTGAGAGTATGACCGTATTAAAAGGGGGTACCGCAGCAGCTCTTTATGGTTCACGAGCAGCAAATGGAGCCATTATCATTACAACAAAACGTGGTGTAAAAGGGGGTGTAAACGTTGAATTAAAAAGCTCTTATACCTTCGACAGACCCGTTGTTAAAACATCCGATTTCCAATATGAATATGGGCAAGGGCTCTCAGGAACTGCTCCGGCTACCCTTGAGATGACCATGCTTAGCGGACCGGCAAGCTGGGGAGGTAAACTTGATGGATCGGATGTTATTCAGTTTGACGGTGTATTTCGTCCCTATGTTGCCGTAGGAAAGAAAAACTTCTCCAACTTTTACAAGAATGCATGGAGATTGAACAATAATTTATCGATCTCCGGAGGAGATGAAAATGTTCTTTACAGGGTATCTGTGGGAGATCAACGATATAACGATCTTTATCCCAACTCAAAAATGGGAAGAAACAACGCTTCTTTAAATCTTACTGCCAAACTCTCTCATGGTATCACATTTCAAACCAACGTAATCTATATGCGCGAAAGAGTAAAAAACAGGCAAAACGTAAATGATTACGCAAGCAACGGAAATGTCCTTCTTTGGACATTACCCCCCAACATCGATATAAGAAGTCTTGCTCCTGCAGTCGATGCCTCGGGGAATGAACTCCTTCTCTCCGATGCGTATGTATATTTTGCAAATCCTTACTTTATAGCATATAAACGTCATCAAGAAGATGCAAAAGATCGCATTTTCAGTTCCGTACAACTACAATACGATATAAATAAAAACTGGTATCTGCGAGGTCGTATAGGAGGCGACATCATCAATCGACGTTCAGAAAACATTCTTCCCAAAGGAACAGGTTATTATCGCCCGGGCTCCATAAGCGAAGGCTCTTCATATTCCGGAGAAGTCAACGCAGAAGCTTTATTAGGGTTCAATAAATCGTTAAATGAAGCGTGGTCGTTCACTTCTTTTGTCGGATGGAACAGCATGATGGCTTGGAGTGAATCGATCGGTGCATATGGAGATCGTTTTATTCAGCCCGGATTCAACGTCATTGGCAATACCGAAACTACAAGTGGAGGGAAAAGCAAATGGGAAAATTACATCAATTCGCTCTTCGGACAAATTGAGCTCTCGTACAACAACCTGCTCTTTCTTACTTTTTCCGGACGTAATGACTGGTTCTCCGCTCTTTCGATGAAAGGAAAAACCACACCAAATCATATTTTTTACCCATCTGCCGGAGTGAGTTACCTGATAAGTGAAGCATTCAACCTGCCTTCTTGGTTGTCGTTCCTGAAAGTGAGAGGATCGTGGGCACAATCGGGCGGTTCCGTCAGCCCTTATAATTTGACTTTAACCTATGGGTATGGAGAAACGATTCATGGATATCCCACAGGATCCATTAGTAACTCAACCATTCCTAACCCCAATTTGAAACCACTCACTTCCACATCATATGAGGCGGGAACCGACGTCCGGTTCTTTAATAACCGGCTGGGAATTGATTTTACTTATTATGTCCGCAATACAAGAGACGATATTGTCACCGCCCAAATTTCTTCTGCTTCAGGATACAGTCATGCTCTTGTGAATGCGGGTAAAATCGACAATAGAGGAGTGGAACTATTATTGTCTGCCACACCTTTGGAAACCAAAAAAATCAAATGGAATGCCGCAGTCAACTTTTCTTACAACAAGAGCAAAATTGTTCGCATTACCGATCGTGTAAATAGTTTTATCATGGCAAACAGCAGAACAGGGGCAGCCGGAGATGAGGGTACTCCTGCCTATATCTATCAGGAGGTCGGGGAGCCGTACGGAATTATCAAAGGATCATCCTACGTTCGTGACGAAAACGGCAATATTGTTTACGGAAAAAACGGTCTCCCCGTTAAAGGAGAAATCAAAAAGTTAGGAGTGGGAGTGCACCCTTACACAATTGGTTTCGGAAATACTTTCACTTTCAGTCGCTTTTCACTCTATTTACTTGTCGACAGTAAGTTTGGCGGAAGCATTTTTTCAGGGACCAATGATATGGCTTACTTTCTCGGAACTCATGTCAACACCTTGCAAGGGAGAGAGAACGGCGTAATCGGGAAAGGTGTTAAAATGGATGGAACTCCAAACGAGGTGGCTGTTCCTGCAATGGATTACTACATGTATATTGCCAATAATATTGCCGAAGAATTTGTTTATGATGCATCATTTATCAAATTGAGGGAAATGGCCCTATCCTATGACCTTCCAAAGCGATTTATTGCGAAAATGGGACTATCCCAAATATCGCTTTCTCTCGTTGGGCGTAATCTTCATACTTTTTACAGTAAAATACCGATGGTCGATCCTGAATCGGGCTATACAATCGGTAACGAGCAAGGACTTGAGCAGTGGGGGCTTCCTGCCGGCAGAAACTGGGGCTTTAATCTCTATATTCACTTCTAATCACCAGACAATTATGAAATCAAAATATTTATTTCCATTCCTTACTCTTCTTCTCACGATTGGTTTTCTATCGTGTGATTTTGATGAAAAGAACATTAATCCCAATAACAGCACGACTATTGAACCGGGACCGTTGCTAAGCTATTCACAACTATATACAAGCAATCAAGGAATAAGCAAACGCGTACAGGTTGGTTATTGCATGATGATGGTACAACAAACCGCTTCATTGGAACGCGAAGAAATGGCAGGAGACAAATATCTGGAAACCGAAATGCTCGGAGTATTTTTTATAGAAAGTTACAATTCCTACATCAAGAATGTTCAGGAACTGATTAACCGTACTCAAGATAACAAAGACTTTGTTAACACTTATGCGGTTGCACTAATTTGGAAATCGTTTCTTTTTCACCGTATCACCGACCTTTATGGCGATATACCTTATTCAGAGGCAGGAAACGGCTACCGAACACAAATTTATTATCCCAAATACGATCGTCAGAGCGAAATATATTCGGGAATGATTCGCGATATCGAAACCGGGCTCTCCCTTCTGAATCCTTCTGCACCCGGAATAGCAGGTGATATTATTTACAAAGGAGACATCGAAAAATGGAGAAAATTTGGAAATTCGCTTCTTCTTCGTCTGGGTATGAGAATGGAACACGCTGATCCTTCTTTTGCGAAAGCAACCGTACAAAAAGCAATTAAAGGAGGAGTCATGAATGATCCTTCGGATATCTGTATGATACAGCATGTAGCAGGAAAAGGAGGCACCGAAAATCCGCTGAGTGCTGTCTTTAAAGGCCACGGACTTGTTGGAAGCGGAACGGTAAAAATCAGCAAAACTTTCATGGAAAGACTTAAAACTACCACTGATCCACGAATATATGTTTATGCCGCACTCCCCGATGGAACAACAGATTTCGACAAACAGAAAGGGTTGCCAAACGGATACGACTTTTTGACTATTTACGAAGCAGAGCCCGATTACAAGTCGCTGGCTGAATACTCCACATTCAATCCCACAACTATTTTGCAAATGGATGCCCCAATGGTTCATCTTACACATGCAGAAGTGGAGCTCCTTCAAGCCGAAGCAATTCTGAAAGATTGGATCGACGGTGATGCAAAAGAACATTATGAGAATGCGGTTCGTTCCTCCATGAAACAAATGGCAATATATGGTGAAAACGGAATCATTTCCGATGAAAGGATTGAAAACTATTTGGCTCAAAATCTTTATGAAAAAGCGAAAACATTAGAAGCAAAACTCAACCTGATTGGGACAGAGTTTTGGGTAGCAACCTTCTTAAACGGATATGAAAGTTACGCCAACTGGAGGCGAACAGGCTATCCGTATCTTTTCCCCACCTTGTTCGACGGGAGTCCGAACAAAGGGAGGATACCACGCCGTTTTACCTACCCAACAGAAGAATACAGCATCAATCGCGAACATGTAGAGGAGGCAAATCAACACCAAGGTGCCGATGCACTCTCCACACGTATTTGGTGGGATAAATTATAAATTAAAATCTTAAAATATTATATTGAAATATTGTAAAATATGAATTATTGTAGAATGAGTGGAGTGCTCGCTCTTGCGAGCCTCTTGTGGTTTGGAGCATGTCAATCGGGGCCAAAGCCCGATAAAAACTTCTTGTCTGTTGACGGTAATCGGATTGTAGATGAGAAAGGTCGTACAGTGATTTTGAACGGAATTAATTACGTTACAAAAGATCCGAACAAATATTACGACAACGTAAACGATGATCGACTTTTCAGACAATTCCGAAACCGTGGTATCAACTGCGTTCGTTTCGGGCTTTCATGGAGGGGAGTTGAACCCGAGCCGGGAAAAATAAATGAGAAATACCTGAAAGAGGTAGATAAACGAGTCAGGTTGGCCGAAGAAAATGGTATCAAACTGATACTTGACATGCATCAGGATCTCTATGGCGGAAAATATGGAAACGGAGCTCCTGATTGGGCAACACTCGATGAAGGACTTCCACACAAAACGGGAGATATATGGAGCGATGCCTACTTGTTAAGCCCTGCGATCCATAAAGCGTTTGATAATTTTTGGAATAACGCTGCGGCACCGGATGGAGTGGGAATTCAAGATCATTATATCTTTGTTTGGAAGACGATTGCGAAACGTTATGTCAACTCACCTTCCGTGATAGGATTCGATATAATGAATGAGCCTTTTAGTGGTTCAGAGAGTCGAACAATACTTCATAAACTCCTTGAAACATATGGAACTATTGTAGCTGAAAGTACCGGTAATACCCTTTCCGAGAAGGAACTCCTCGAAATGTGGGGTAATGAGTCAAAACGAATTGAAGCATTAAAAACGCTGAATGAAAAGGAAAGTTACAGAAGAATAGTAGATAGTGCTTATGAGGAAGTGTGTGCATTTGAGCAGGGTCCCTTGAGCCAATTTTATCAAAAAGTACGCGATGTGATACGTGAGGTAAATAAAAAACATATCCTCTTTCTGGAGCATTCCTATTTCTGCAATTTAGGAGTAAAAAGCAGCTTCCTCATTCCAAAAGATAGAGAAGGCAATAATGACCCGCTTTGTGTATATGCTCCACACGCATATGATTTAGTGACCGACACCGATGAAGCAGCAAACCCCGATTACAATCGTGTGGAGGTGATTTTTGAACGTATTTTTGAAGCAGGTAAAGAAAAAAGAACGCCGATAGTAGTTGGTGAATGGGGTGCGTACTATATGGGAGGTGAATATCTCCAACCGGCTCTACACATTATCGGCATCATCGAAAAAGCATTGGCAGGGCAAACTTACTGGGCTTACTGGGAGAATATCGAAAAACAAGACTATTTCGATAAAGTGATTTCGCGCTACTATCCGATGGAAACGAACGGAATATTACTTCATTACAACAATGATTACAACAACGGTAAATTTGTTGTCGAATGGGAAGAAAACAACGAAAAGTCTGTTTCCCGCATTTATGTGCCCAACATAAATATTTTAAAAAACATACATATCGATTTAACTCCGAAATCGGATATAAAAATCATTTCAATTGAAGGAAGCAACTCTGGTTATTTGGAAATTTTTCCGATCGGGAATAAACGGAGTTTGATTATCCCTTTACAAAATCAAAACCTTAACTACAGAAACCGGTAGAGCTTGGTCAATTTCGAAGTTCTTTACCTAAACATTGGCTTTATCGGCATCACGGGTGATGCCGATAAAGTTTTTTCTGCTTTTTTTACGCAATTTTGTTTTTCATAAAAAAAGTGTTATTTTTGCATCACATTGCCAAATCCATTCATGACTAATACACATGAAGCAGAAATATAATAAAATAAAACCTCCATGTTAAGATTTAACACTCAAGCGCATGAAAATATTGAGGTGCTTTGATTAAACATTGCCTGTATTTCTATAGTTTTGTTTTCGCCTCTTTCGGCAACTCTAACAGAACTTAAGATTCAGGCATTATGGAAACAGTATCATTTGAACAAGTAGTCAGCCGCGGGTGTGGGCTTGACGTACACAAGGAAACGGTAGTAGCCACCATAGATGGCGAAGGGTTAGAACGTACCACCCGTGAATTTGGAACGTTCACGAGATCTTTGACAGAATTGAAAGACTGGTTAGTCGAAAACAAGATTACTCACGTGGCAATGGAGAGCACGGGTGTTTACTGGAAGCCGGTTTATAATATCCTTGAACCAACCGGTATTACTGTTTGGATTGTCAATGCCCGGCACGTTAAGAACGTACCGGGACATAAAACAGACAAAAAAGACAGTCGCTGGATATGTAAACTTCTTCTTGCCGGTTTATTAAAGCCAAGTTTCATACCTCCACGCGAACAGAGGGAGTTACGGGATTTAACCCGTTACCGTAAGAAATTAATCCGGGACATGGCATCCAACAAAAACCGGATCATTCGTATTTTGGAAGATTGTAACGTGAAACTCTCAAGTGTATTAAGCGACACCTCCGGTATTACAGCCACAAGATTGATTGACAAACTGTGCGATGGCAAAAAGGTAACCCTTCAGGATATAGATGAGGTGTATCACGGAAAAATCAGAGCAACCAAAGAGGAGATTTGGGAAGCCTGTAATGGTAATATTACTGACCACCACATCTACCTGCTAGGTAAAATCCGTTCACACAACCGGCATATTGAATCTTTAATTGAAGAGCTTAATCAAAAGATAAGGCACATGCTTTCGCCTTACGAAAATGTATTGGGACTCCTTCGTGAGATTCCGGGATTAAGCCATAAAACCGTTGAAGATCTTATCGCTGAAATCGGGCTGGACATGGAAGTTTTCCCAAACGAAAAGCATCTTGCAAGTTGGGTAGGTGTATCGCCCGGTAATAATGAGAGTGCGGGTAAAAAAAAAGTGGTAGAACCACCCATGGCAACAAACAGGCAAAAACAACGCTAACAGAAGCTGCATGGGCTGCATCGCGTACAAAGGATACGTTTTATCATGCCCGTTATCATCGTTTAGCCGCCCGACGAGGTAAAAAAAGAGCGATAGTGGCTGTTGCCCATTCCATTCTCAAATCAGTATATCATATGCTGAAATACAATGTTCCATACCATGAGCTGGGAGCGGATTACCTGAACAGCCAAATGGAGAAAAAACGGAAAAAGTATTTAAAGAGCGAATTGGAGAAGATGGGGTATTCTGTTCAGCTGGATCCTGCGAAACCATTGATTCCTACAGGTGCTTAAAAAGCATTTACTTGACATAACGGAAAACAAGAGTAAAAGGTCGATGTTTACTGACGCAAGATGTTATAGACACCTAAGTCGAAAATGAAACTGATCTCAACAGATAAGCACCTCAGACTGTTGCCACGAGCACGCGTATGAAATTTTAAATTACTTCTTTATCTGTTATGTTTTCCGATAGCCGGAGCATTTATCTAAAAGATGAGTGCTGTCTTTTGTTTTGTCTAAACTCAAACGAATAAGCAATTAAATATTATATAACTAAAAGATTATCAATTAAATAATACATATAAACAATTTACGTATGAAAAAGGCGCTAAATAGATCCTATCCTCTATTAACTACGTTTAAAGAGCGGATGTTTTTTGCAGCCGGAATGTCTCTCTTTGGTATTCTTTTCCTTCTTCTCTTTATCCCCTTCAATATATCCGAATGGATTATCTACACCTCACCCGTAAAACGATTACAACTTCCAATGTTGTGTTTACTATGCGTCGCCATTCTATTCGCCTCGCAGAGCATACAGTATCTTATTTTCAAGGGTAAAAATGAACTGAAAATTTATCACTTTTTCTTTTGCTTTGTCTTTGACGTATTATTTGCTACACTCCCTCTGAGTTACCTATATTCTGTTCCTGCAAACAGTTATTGGATTGAGTTTATTCAAACGTTAAAGATTGTTGCATTAGTTATCGCCCTTTGTTATTTGATTGCAGCATTGATATTGATAATACTTCAGATGCATAATGAAAAAGAGGAGATAGTCTCTATAAATAGAGATATTAAAAAGAAAGATCCGGGCATGGAAAGACTAAATATCCGGGATGAGCATGGGCGACTTCGCCTTTCTGTGAAACCGGAAGATCTTCTCTATTTTGAATCTGCCGACAACTATGTGATAGCATATTATCGAAAAGAACAACGCATAGTAAAAGAATTAATTCGCACTTCCCTGAAAAATATTGAAACAGAATTTACAGAAAAAAACTGTATTCGATGCCATCGATCGTTTGTGGTCAATTTGCAAAATGTGATGAGCATAAAAAAGAAAGGTCGATCATACGAAATCTCGATAATAGGTATTCAAACCACCATTCCTGTTTCACGAGGATATGTAAAAATCATTGAAGATTTACTTATCCGGTAAGTCATTTCACCCATTCTCCCCTTTACACCTATATAGGCCCGGATATCCCTTTGATGATCCACTATTTATTTTTTCGGATTACATTTGTTTTGTGATAAAATTATTCATAATTACAAACTCTTAAATAATTTGGATCATGAAAAAAATTAGAATTTCACTTTTTACTATTTTGTTTCTCGCCATTATGATGGCGTGCAGTGAAGATGAAAAAGCAGCACCCGAACTGGATGTTTCGACCCGTCAGATCGAAATGACCGCCGAAGGAGGAAACGCAGATGTAAATGTAACATCCAATATCGGTTGGACAGTGAGCTCAAGTTCTTCCGATTGGTGTAAAGTATTTCCAACATCAGGTAATGGAAACGGAACATTCAAGGTGACAGTAGATCCTAACATGCTTTTAGAGGACCGTGAAGCTACAATTTCCGTAAAAGGAGAAGCAATCGAAAAAACAATCAATGTTGTTCAAGATGCGGCATCATTCGAAGATATTTTGGTCGGAAGATGGGAAATGACTGCTCAAAACTCCGGCGATTCAAACTATGACGACCTTATTGGTATGATTGTTGAGATTAACGAGAACAAGAGTGCAAAGGTGATTCTGAACATCGAAATTCCGGGTGTTGGGATGGTGGATGAAATTACAGGTACATGGAAATTGGAAAATGATCGGTTGGATATTTCAGGCGATATCATGGATGTCCCTGCCGTTCTTTTCCTCAAAATCGACCAGGCAACAGAAAAACTGATCAATTGTCATATGGGTATTAATTTACCGGGCCTTTTCCCGCCCGAGGGTATCCCTGTAATCTTTGCCAAAAAACAAGTGCAGAATTAATCTGCACTTGTTTCGAAAGTGCTGCAAGCACGAAACTAATCGGATTTTATTTTCTCTAATTTTTCTTTGGTAATAATCTAATTACTCTCTATTACTTTCACGGTAGGCGAATCTGAAAATTCATATCCTTTCAGCTCTCCGATAAGTCCGTCAAACTCATCAGATGTTGCAACAATTACCTTGTCAAGGCCGATTATATCACCTCTCTTGATTTTTTCTTTGGTACCCTTTGCCTCATTTTCATCAAGTGTTATAAGATAACATAACGCTTTTCTATGCACATATTTTAGAGCAATCGCTTCCAAGTCTGCCTGCTTATATCTTTCTCTCAAACTTGTTTTTGCGCTAAAGCATATCGGGCCTCTTTCGTTTGCATAAAACATGAGATCGTACACAACATTTGGCACAAAGGCTACTTTTGCACTTAAAAAAATAGGTAAAATTCCTTCTCTGACGCATAATGTAGCAAGAATATATTCGAATATTTTCCCGTTTAAATTATTGTTTCTTTCCGGATTTAAAGAATATGCATCCCAATATTTTCGGACATATTGAGAAGGCATTTCGTATTCAATCTTCATGAAATCGGGAAATAAGCTATCGAAGATTGTTTCTGCTCTGTTGTTAACTCCAACGGTGATTCCGAGATCATTTAATTTTCCCATTATTTCGATATCAATTTTATAATTTCATTTGCAGTAGCTTGAATTGCAGGTACTGCAACAGAATTTCCGAATTGTTTATATGCATAAACATCTGCAACAGGAATAACAAAATTATCAGGAAACCCTTGCAATCTCGCCCATTCTCTTGGTGTCATTCTCCTTATCCCTTGCCGATTTACTTCACCTTTAATTTTGGTTGTAGGAGTAAAATCGGTTATCCTGTCATCGTAGACCAAATTTCTTTCCCTGCCCATTCCGCCACATACCACAGCATTAGCAATTTGATCGTCAGAAATAATTTCGTAGCCGAAACCGTTGCCTTTATTTTTATGCCTCTCTTTGTGGAGTCTCAAGGTATGCAGATATTGTGTCGACAAATAATATTTCGTAGGAACAACGTTTTCTTCTTTTACATCGGCAAAAGTTACATTTCGATTTACAGATTCGGGATATTTGAACTCGCTGACGCCTGTTTTTGGATGAAAACCCACAATAAAAATGCGTTCCCTGTTCTGTGGTACACCAAAATCTTTTGCATTGATGATTTTCGGCTCCGGAACGAAATATCCCAAATCATTTCTCAAAACATTCAAAATAGTTTCTAATGTTCTTCCTTTATCATGATTTTTTAGCCCTTTTACATTCTCGAGAAAAATAGCTTTAGGCTGTTTTCTCCTGATGATTTCGGCAACATCAAAAAACAATGTACCCCTTGTATCCTCAAATCCTCCACGTTTACCTGCTATCGAAAAAGCTTGACAGGGGAAACCTGCACACAAGATATCGAAATCGTCGGGGATATAACTTTTTGTTGATTCTTTTGTGATGTCTCCAAATGGAATTTCTCCGAAATTGGCTTTATAGGTACGCTTTGCTTCTTTATCCCATTCGCTGCTATATACACATTTTCCACCTAAATTTTGTAAAGCAATCCGAAAGCCTCCTATACCTGCAAACAAATCTATAAACTTGAATTTAGGATTTTCAGGAGGAGGAAAAGGGACATCAAAAATCTCGAAAATACCATATTGCAAAGCTTCTTCAGCAACACCTGTCGATATTTCTTCTTCAGGATATTTATAACTCAATATTTCTTTTGTATATTCTATTGCCTCTTTTTTGTAAAATCGGGAAATTCCATTTTTTCGATTATGCAAATAATGGGTAAAGGCTGCTTCCTTATCTCCCTCATCCTCGATCAATTTTATTTTTAATTTTATATCTCCGACTTCTTTTATGGATATTTTTTCTTTTAAATTCATTTTTAAAGCATTTATTTCGTTTTCAATTTGCAAAACACACTCCAACAAATTTTTTTCGATCTCTTTACTCCAAAAACGTAAAACCCGCCACCCTTCTTTGGTTAATTTTTCGTTTACCTCTTCGTCCCTTTGAATATTTCGTTCAATTTTTTGATACCAGAACTCTTTATTGGTTTTATGATCGTATTTCCTTTTTTCCCAATCTTTTCCATGCCAAAATTCACCATCGACAAAAATTGCCAGTTTAATTTTTTTAAAGGTTAAATCGGGCTTTCCAAAAACACTTTTGTCATTTTTTCGATAGCGATATCCGCGTACATGAAGCGCCTTTGCCAACATGATTTCGGGTTTTGTTCCTGTTGCTTTGTTGGCCTGCATGTTCTTTCTTCTTTGTTCTTTGGTAAGCTTGTCCACGTTGCACCGGAAAACGGATTTATATTATGATTTCCAATATTTATTATTCGGTTTTTATTGCAGCACAAATATAATCATTCCTTTAGGATCGGACAAAATCACCTGGTTAGAATTTGATATAAAACGAAAATATCATTTATAAATTTAGCATTACAAAAAAAATCAGGATCAAATTCGAATTGAAAATATTTTCCTTAAATTCTGTTCGCATCAAGCTTCTTTTATAGTACAATTTATATTGTCTGTCTCAAAATTCAACTTCAATCTATCATCTATTGATGAAATATTCTGAACATCACCTACTATCATTTGATTTATAACAGGTAATATCTCCGATCCCATTAATAAACCCTGCAAATCGTTATCGACACAATGACCGCCATCCCAAAACAAGAAAGTATTGACATTTTTATTCCGATTTTCGAGCTTGGTAACCAAATTGATCATCACGGTTTGAGACGTGTTTTTTATCCGAAAGCAACATCCAGCACCATCATCACGGCAAATCCAAAAAGAACGCCGATAGTAGAGAAATCCGTTTCACCTCCTGTTTGGGACTCGGGGATTAATTCCTCCACAACCACAAAAATCATGGCTCCTGCCGCAAAAGAAAGGGCATAGGGCAGCAATGGAGTAATTGCGGTAACCAAAAAGGCTCCGATAACGGCACTGATAGGCTCAACCACGCCGGATAGTTGTCCGTATGTAAAGGCCTTGAACCGTGAAAATCCTTCACGGCGAAGCGGTATCGATACAGCGGCTCCTTCGGGAAAATTTTGCAACCCTATTCCCAGGGCAAGTGTGATGGCTCCGGCGAGGGTTCCCAAATCGGGATTGTTGCCCAATGCTCCGAATGCCACACCTACGGCCAACCCTTCGGGTATGTTGTGAAGCGTAATGGCAAGGACAAGCAAAATACTTCGCTGCCACGAAGTTTTCACACCTTCGGCTTTATCGATCGATAATCCCATGTGCAAGTGAGGCAAAATGCGGTCGATCAAAAACAGGAAAGTTCCTCCTGCCAAAAAGCCGATAAGGGCCGGCATCCAGGGATGCGACAGCGTTGTTTCGCTCATTTCTATGGCGGGGTTCAACAACGACCAAAAGGAGGCGGCAATCATCACTCCGGCAGCAAAGCCCAGCATCGAGTTTAGAATTTTCTTGTTTATCGATTTAAAAAAGAATACCATTGAAGCACCCAAGGCGGTGACAAACCAAGTGAAAAGCGTAGCAACAAATGCCAACAATACAGGATTATAAGTTAAAAGTCCTTTCATTGCCGAATATTTTTTGCGTTGTTCTTTTCTTCGAAGTCGTATTTGATTTTATCCAACAAAAGAGGAAGAATATCCGTATTCACACCCGCTTCTTGCAATTCACCTTCATCCTCGTTGAGCATGGTTTTGAAAGTAGAAAAATTTCCCGTCATATTCAACGATTCTTCGTAAAGCTCCACCGCCTTCACCATGTTTCCGAGGCAAAGTTCCACATGCCCGGCATTGAGATAATCGTGTGCATAGCACTTTTCGTCCAATATCCGCCTGTAATACTTTTGGGCAATATCGAATTTTCCCGACAAAAAAGCACACCACGCAATAGACCGCAGGGCACGGGTATTGCTGCTGTCCAACAATTCTACCTTGAAATAATAATTTAGGGCAGTATCGTAATCCTTCAATTCCAGATAACAATGACCGATGTTGAGCTGAATATTCAGGTCATCGGGTTTCAGCTGTTCCAGTCGTCGGTAATAGTGCAGCGCATCGGTCGGTTTTTTGAGCAACCGGTAACACTGGGCTATGCGGCGCAACACCCAGGTATTGTTTTCTTCGATGAGTTCGGCATGTAAATAAGCATCCAGTGCTTCACGAATGTTGCCGAGCATTTGATGGCAATAGCCCATCTTTTGCCAAACTTCACCATTCGGCTTACTTATTTTCGAAAGTGTGGTATACGAATCCAATGCTTCTTCGAAGTGGTTTTTTTCGAAATAATACAAAGCGATGCGTTGCAGGTTTTCGGGTATCATCGTGATGGGATGAAAAGGCTTGATGCGGTGATAATTGAGCGGCAACGCAAAAATATCGATAAAATCGCTCCGTCGGGGAAAAACTTTGAAAAAACGATACAGATCCTGAATATACTGCCGACAGATGGTTTCTTCCTTCTGATATGGTTTCAATAAAAATTCTTCTTCCTGCATATTTTTAACTTCCTCACCTTCGGCTGAAAGTTGCGAAATCATCATTTTGCGGTATTGCTCCGGCATAATCATGATGCTGAAACAGAAAGAATATTTGTCGGAATTGCAAATATGCGGCGATTCGGCGATGGATTCGATCAACGATTTCCCTTCTTCTTTGTTGCTGAAAAGCTGCTGCAATTGCGAATGTCGTGAGTCGAACGGCAAGAACCAGTTGCTCATTTCATAGAAAAAGGGATAGGATTTCAAAGATGAAAAGGTGAAATGAAACACATCGGCTCCCTCCAGCTGCATATTCGAAAATTCCTGCAGTTTGTCGGTCAATCCCGTTTCGTCCAAAATCTTCTGCCACTCGGGATTCTTTTCTTCCATTCCGCCCTCGCCCATCCACTCGTCGAGATTAATTTTTTTGCCGATGATCGGCGTCAACTTCATCATCTGAGGTAAAATTTCTTCGGTCAGCTTCTTGGTTATTTTTTCGGTATCCTGTGCTTGAATAAATCGAAGAATGGCATAGATCAACCTGCGGGTAAAAACGGGATCATCCGACAAAAGCTTCAGTCGGTCGGTACATTCGGGATAAAGTTCCCATCGCGATTCGTAAGTTTGAAAAATGGGAATTATGCCCACCACAGCGCGGATAGCTATTTCGGGATGCTCGCTCTTACAAGTATCCAGCAGAAATTCGATCTTCTTCCCGTCGAAGCGCTGCAATATATTGAGTGTAAGTGCAGAAACAACCATACATTTATCGTTCACGGGAATAATTTCGTCTTCCATGAAACGACGGTATGAAGCGATCATATCGTCATTGGCACGAGGAGAAACAAAAACGGAATAGAACAAATCTTCCACCGTTTGTTCGTGATCCTGCATATTCGATTTGAGGCGTAACTCTTTTTCGTTGCCGTCTTCCAGCAAATCGATAAACGAAAAAGTATCCATCTGTTTACCGATGATTTCACGATACTGATCCATCGAAACAGCTCCCCGCAACAGGGTGAGTCGCGCTTTCTCGAAAAACAAGGTGGCACTGCTTTGCAAACAAAGGTTTTCGGCAGCATCGTGTGCCAAGGTGTAGGCGCGCCGCAACAATTGATTGTAAATGTTGCGCTGTTGAGGGTCTTTGTTACCTTTGATAAAATAATGAATCATATACCGATAGTTATTCTCCAACTCGGTCAGATCTTCCGAAAGCGTCCAGTTTTTCTGATCTTTCAAAAATAACCGAATGTGGTCAAAAGCATCTTTCAACTCTCGTTGTTCGATATACGAATAGATCGTCTTTAATGTGTCTTGTATTTCTTTATGTGTCATACTCATTCATTTGTTGCGGGTTTCACAATAAACGTAGAGGGAAGCGAATGTGCCCAAGAAACAGCCGATGATGTCAGTTTTTTCCACCCTTCAGCTCCTATCAAAACAAGATCGTGCTCTGCGATGTAATCGTTGCCGATTTTTTTGTCGTTGTTCCACAATGCCAATCTCCCTTCGCTTTTTTTGTAAAGATACTGATAAAGCTTCTTCATTTCAGGCTCCGATTCAATAATGCCGATGGCGTCCCAAATCATTATGAAAACCTTTTCATGAACAATCAGCCTATTAATAAACAAAAAAACAAACACATCGGTTTTGTCCACAATAGGAACAAAAACACGGTTGAGCTGTTGAAAACCATGATTATCAAAAATTGCCATCATGATGGAGTCGGCTACCGAATTTTTCAATCTGAAATAATCTTCTTCCCAAAAAGATGAAAAGACCTCATGTTCAACGCCAATAAGCAACAAATTGCAGGTATATTTTTCTTTCATCTCGACAATGTCTGCAACATAATCGGTCGAGACCTGTATAAAAATGCGAATCAACAGTTGTTCTTTTTCATATAATTCGACAATGTCGCTGTAAAAGTCGTTTTTGTAATATTCAATATCGCCAATTTCAACAGCTTTGTCTTCATCGATAAAATGGAGTACGGTTAAAGTTGACCGCGAGGTTTGCGATTTAATGAAGTCTGCAGCCAATTTGCACAAAAATTTTCCGGTATCGGGGTCAATAAAGCTAATCAACGCATTGACCGGAATTTTATAATCGAGATCTTCATTTATCTTTTTTAAAAAGGTATCTATCGGCTCCATATCGAGTTCGTTTTTTAGCCGTTAATATAAAAATCTTAAAGTTAAAGATAACCAAACTATGTCACAGGCATCGAAACCTGAGCATAGATATCCTCAATGTCTTCTTTTGTGATTTTCTCGAAATCTTCTTCCCTCACTGTGATAATGAGCCCTGCCATATCGAGTGCACCCGGACTGATCAGCAATTGTTCTTTACCTTCCAAATAATATTGACGGGGACGATGCGCTTTACGTGGGAAAACATGCAAAACATACGTGTCGCCCTCCATATAAGCAATCACATTCATCATAGGTTCATCTTCCTGTGGTTGGCAACGATGGAGATACCGATAGACATCTTCAAAGCGGTCTTCCGCTTCATTGCGTGTTTTACTTTTGATAATGAGGCACGACCGAAGTTCATTATCTCCCGATTGCAATATAGGCATTTTCAATCCTGCCTGTAAATGAAAATGATCCGGTGCAGAAGCCCCACATTTGGGTCCGTTGTAAAAGACAACGTAATCGGGGAGCGACTCGGCCAGGACGAGCATATCTCCGATTTTTTTTCGGATGCGCTGCGCAACATGCGAATGAAACGAAATGGTAAGATGATTGCGAAGTATGGGATAGGGATTGGCGAGAATCAGGTATTTATTGAGGAAAGGAATCCCTTTTTGTTCTTTCGGACGATTTTTGGGACACAAAAAACAAGGTCGCTTCTCGATGGCTTCCTTATCGATTTTTGCCGATGTGGACACCATGCGTGCCGGATTAAATTGAACTTTTACGGAAATATCTCCACCCCACACAATATCTTTAACTTTTACGTTATCCAATTGTTTTATGGCTGTATCCAACAGTTTCCACTCTTTGCGTTGCGATAAAAACAGCTCATCAATCGTTTGCTGAAGATTCATTGCATCTTGTTTATTATTCAAACAAAGATAAGGATAATTTTTAAATAACATGATTTAACTACCTTCTTAAAATTGACGCTAAGAATAGCGTAAAGAATGGGTTCAACACCATAATCAACTTTAGAAACAGGACAAAAACTTTGTATCACACCCAAATTGGGATTGCCCGTTTTTTCTCTTTTTATTACCTTTGAAACTTCAAATTCGATACAATGGAATTGCAATTGAACGATCATAACAAAAAAGAATATCCGCCCATGCATACGGCCGAGCATATATTGAATCAAACCATGATCCGGATGTTTGGCTGCGCACGATCGAAAAATACCCATATCGAGCGCAAGAAAAGCAAATGCGATTATTTTCTTTCCCGGCAACCTGACAACGAAACGGTACAAGCCATTGAAGAGGCAGTGAATGCGGTGATCATGAGCGATCTTGCGGTTACGGAAGAGTTTATGCCTATGGATGAAGCAGCACAAATTGTAGATTTATCCAAATTGCCCGATGATGTGTCCGAAACCCTGCGAATTGTCCGCATCGGCGATTATGACGTGTGTGCCTGTATCGGGGAACATGTAAAACATACTTCGGAAATAGGACGTTTTGAAATTATCAGTCACGATTATGAAAACGGTC
>CAYUIY010000017.1:0-30091 GCA_964444915.1 uncultured Dysgonomonadaceae bacterium | reverse complement strand
CAAAAAACAAAATAAAAACAATAAATTAAAGTCATCGACTTTTTAAAGTGGACTCTTAATTTATAATCCAAATTCGTTGTATCCATAATAGTTCCGTCATCAAATTCCACTTCACTGTCGCTTACTTTTTTAATCCACTTACCGGTAAGATTAGACAAGGTTTCGGCTATATCTATATTTGGGTAAAGTTTAGACAGGTCTATATTTATCTTTTTATTTTCATAATCAATCTCCATTGCTTTTAGTAATTTCTCGTCTTTTAGAAAAACATACTCTTCGTAGGGAGATCTGCCGGGCACTTGAAATAAATCGCCCTCTTCTTCATATTTACAATTAGCCAGCGTTTCCTCATATTGCTCAAGCTCGTAATATTTAAAGAAGCCGCCGCCTTGATATTCTTTTACCTCTTTTGATATACCGGATTTATCATATGCCAAAACCCTTTTCATTCGTGGCAAAACCACTGTCCAAAAATGCTCCCCCATTTCCACCCCTATCCATTTTCTACCGAGTTTATGCGCTACCGCCGTAGTTGTACCTGAACCCAGAAAAAAATCCATTACTAAATCATTTTCATTAGATGTAGATTCTATGGCTCTTTGTAGTAATTCCTCTGAATTTTCAGTAGTAAATCCATGGGTTGGAGAATAACCAGAAATATCAGTCCAATTTGAACCTAATGTTTCCCATTTAGTAAGAAATTTTGGCATTTTCGTCTGTTTATCCATTTTAACAAGACCTTTAGAAATCGCGTCGTCTAAAGCCTCTTGACTTAAGGCCCATCTTCTACCTTTAGGCGCTTTTATTCTTTCCCCAAAAAAATCCCTATAAAGCAAATTTTCATCTTTTCTTGTGCCCGGTAAATGCATTTCCACCCATTTCCATTCGTTTTCGGGTTTTAATTTTCGAAATCCATTAAAAAGAGCATTTTCAGATTTTCCATAAAAATACAAAGCTTCCCAGGCGGTATGAAATCTCCCACTTTCCCCTTTCAGTGTGCGAGTTCTTTTAACTGCAATTTCATTCTTTAAGTTGCCATCAAAAATTCCATCCATTAAAAATCTCACAATCCAATTGCCATTTGAATCGCACCGGACAAAAATACTCCCTTTTTCATTTAACCAGTCTTTTGCGAGTCGCAAACGATTTTCGAGCAAAGTAGCCCAATTCGCATCTTTGTAATTGGTACGATAAAGAAATTGATCAGAAGAATCCAAATTAAACGGTGGATCAATGTAAATGGTTTGTACTTTTTCTTTGAATTTCGGTAGTATGGTATTCAGTGCTTGGTAATTTTCACTTTTTATTAGCCAGCCGTCCAAAGATTTATCCAAGTCTTCAAACCGGCTCAAAATTTCAAGTTCTAAATCTTTGAAATATTTCGTATCAATGGGCAAATGTTTGTATTCTTTATTTACATGCTTTCCCATTAAGTCAGACTCAAAAACTTCATCTTTAGTAAAATCCTCACCCACAATTCCCAATTCATGCCACTCGTTTATCTGTTGAGTAATATTTTGGTGATTAATCATCTTTTCGATCAGAGTCAAATCCTTTATTTTGTCCAACGTAATCACATAGTTTGCATTTTTTACAAACTTTGGCTTGTTCCAAATTTTTACCAATTCATCCTCAAACTGAGAAATAAAATCGATGATTTTGTAAGCAATATCTTTAAGTATCTGCAACTGATTTACTCTATTGGCAGTCCATTGTGCGGCTCCATCCCAGAAATATTGGTAACTCCAGAGCTTAAACTGTTCTTGTAAAAAGGCTTTGGCATTTTTATTGATAAAAAAATCGACCTCGCTCTGCTTCTCAAATATTCTAAATGCTTTTTCTAAAACGTCTTCGTCAATAGGTATATTTTCTTTTCTTAATGTTCTAAGAATTTGGTCTTTCTTTGTTTTTCTGCCTCTTTCGGAATAAGCAACATCAAAAACAATGGTTTTATCATGGCGAATATTTGCTAATTGAAAAACTAAGGAACGCTTTTCATTGGCTTTCTTGTGTTCTAACGTCGAAACATCGAAGAAAAATTTAAATCCATCGGATTCAATTTCCAAACTTCTAAAAATACGATCGGTTTTTACATAGTAAAGCATCCGCGTTTTCCAAAACAAAATGACATCTTTCTCATCGCTATATACTTTCTCGTAAACATTGTTGTGAAAGGGTGTCGAATTAAAATAGATGGAACCACTTTCACTGAAATAACGACTAAAGAAAGAATACAGCTTATCGAAAAGCTCGTTTCTGAAATCAGGATATTGTTTTAAAGCTTTTTCAATGTCTTCTTTGATTAATTTTTCGATGTCGCGATAGTAATTCGATTTTATTTTCATCAAGTTAACAAAACCGCCTTGTCCTTCAATTTTTGCACCGATGAAAACATCTTGTAATGCTTGGTAAAATTTTTGTTCTTTAGTAATAGCCATTGTGTGTAATAAAATGAAATTAAAAAAATCATGTAAAAGTAAAAACAATTCTTCAATTGTAACAAACTAATTTGAACTTAGGATTCCCCGATTCAATTTTTCTTTGCTTTTCCCCGGATTATTTTCATTCATTTTTCTCCCTTTCTCCCTTTTCCTGATTTTCCGGGTTTCAAAGATTTCCTTCTTTTTCCCGACGGAAAAAGCTTAATTTTACGAATTTACAAAAATAAATATTTTTAGCGTTAATAGATGTAAATCACCCGAATTTTGCTCTGTCGGGTGCTACGCATACTCTACGATTGCTTCCGAACTACTGATTACCTGAACAATAGCAGGTAAAAAACGTTCTAAAGACATAAAAAATCGTTTTCCGACGAGAGTGAAAAGTTTTTTTATCTTCCGTCGGATTTTCCGACGGACATAAAAACACTGTTTTTCCCATTTTCTAACCATATTCTTTAACAAATGAGGTAAATTTACCCCCAAAATATACTTATTTTTACACAAAAAGTAACATAATGTGTATATCGGATTTTCCGATAGGGGATAAAATTTTTGTTCGCCCTCATCCCATCTTCTGACAAAAGATAAAACATTGCCCCCCTCCTCTCCGAAATTCCGAAAAAGGATAAAAATAGGGTGTCGCATCCTCGGAAAATCCGAACAGGACTAAAATTTCCCGGTTGCTTTCGCCTTCAACACTATAATCTCCTACATAAGTACACTCTCGTTTTGATTAAATCGTTGTGCCTGTAAATGGCAAACAAATTATCATAGTTGGTTTGTGTTTTTAACTCTCGACGTTGTGCAATGAATGGTGTCAGTTTGTAAGCACAAGCTGCTCTGTTTTTTTACGTCAGCACAATCTGTTTAAAATGATTCCGATGCGAGGCTTTTTCAAGGAACAAATTTCTAATGTGGTCATCCATCGTCAAATAGATAATCTGCCAACCGGCATCCGATAAATCAAAGAGTTGATCGATGAGTTTGGGCCTTCTATCGTAGTCGCTGTGCTGAAAAGCATCGTCAAGAATAAAAAAGGCGCTGTTGTCCATTATTTTTTTAGCCAACGATACCCTCAGCGCAAAAAGCACTTGCTCTTTGGCTCCCGTGCTAAGGTCTTTCATATCGAAATCGCCCATATCGCTGCCGATCATAATCCGATCGCCATCGGGCATCAACTTATCGTATCGGCCGGTAATATGCAATAAGGTGCGCGAGAAATCGGGCGAATTGATGGTCGCTTGCAGGCGTTCGTCTTCCTTACTTTGAAATTCGTCAATGGTTTGATGAACCAAAATACCGGCCACTATCGATGCTTCCTTTTGCTTCAGTTGCTCCAACGTTTCTTTTTGTTTTTCATACAATTTTTCGATGATGGTGTTCCAATCGTCGTTGATGGAAGCATCCACAAGTTTGGCAACATCGCCTTTGAGCGCCCTATTTTCTTCTTCCAACGCTTTCAGTTTGTTCTCCAACGCTTGGATTTCTTTTTCGATATCCGAAAGCCTGTTGGCATCGTATTCGATGCCGGGATCGTTTTCGATATAATGAGCAGGGTTCACACCCAGTCCGGTGAGTTCGCCGGATAGGTTGTTGATTTCATTCGTAATGCGCGTATTTTGCTCTATCAGCTCGTTGAGCTTGTTTTCCCAATCGTCTTTCCCCACCCTGTTGCGGAGTAAATGGAAAAAATACTCGGAAATTTGCTCAGATACCTCTTCCAACTCCTTTTTATTTCTTTCCAGCTGCGCCTCTATTCGCTGTTTTTCCTCTTCTAAACTTTTAAGTTGCTGCACTTTCTCTTCCAGCTCCGATAGTTTTTGTGCACTGTATTCTTCGCCCGGATCATCCGGATCGTAATCCGAGGGATCTACATTGAGACCGGCCAATTGCTTTTCTAATTTTCCCAGCTCTGCTTTGAGAGCGTTTCTGCCCTGCTTAAATTCACTCAAAGCCCTTCCCCACTCTTCTTGATTCACTGTTTGGGGGAAGAGTTGAAACAGTCCGCTCTCAATCTCCGCTCTTAATCTGCCGATGGTATTTTCCAACTCGTTTTGCTCGTTCTGCACCCGCTGTTGGATGGCCAATTCTTTTTCGAGCGTTTTAATGATATTGTCCAGGGCGGCCAAATGGAGCTCGGCATCGAATTTTTCCCTGAAGTCGCTCTCCAACTTTTCCAATTCGTCACTGTGCATTTTATGTTTCAATTGTTTTCGCAACCTGAATGAAAAGTATACGCTGCATCCAAAGCCCACTACCATTAAAACAGAGCCCAAAATATAGTTTTGAGCGGCAAATGAAACGGTCAATCCCACAATAAACACCACAAGTGCAATCAATAACATAGTGAAGCCCACTTTCTGATTATGTGTACTTTGCACCAACGTTTGATACACATTTTTCATACTTTGCACATGACCATATGCTTGCTCTTTTTTCTCTAACGCCGATAATTCGTCTGATTTTTTATTGCGCTCAATAATTTTCTCGTTATAACTGGTGATTTTATTATCGAGCTTGCCGAGCTCATCGTCCGTGACGATGTTCACCCTACGCTTAATTTGGTCTATCTTTTGATCCAACTTCCAAGCCAAGTGCCGCTTTGCTTTGCGTTGGCGGTCATGGGCTTGTCGTACCCCTGCCAGCGGCTCCATGGCGTCGTTCAGCTCGTTGATTCTGTCAATGTATTCCTCGTTTTTTTCGCTCAGTCTCTTATACTGATCGATTCGATTTTTTATTCTCTCCAACTCTTCCGCCGGATAGGTTGCTCGTTTTTTTTCCAGTTCTTCTTTGCGTTTATCCAAAAGACAGGCTTTATGGTGCTTGGCTTTGATCTGGGCTTCTTTTTGCTCTTTGAGTTTATCGAGTTCGATTTTTAATTTTCTTTCTTCGCTTATTTTATTTTCCTCCGACAATTTTTTTATCGTTTTATCGATTTGCTCGAGAGCTTCCTGAAAATGAATGTAATCGCTGCCTTCTCCCGCTTTTCTGATGGTGATGCTTCCCTCATCAATGGTGGCATTTTTCACTGTGGCAGAGATGTTTTTGTCGATATCGTCCAACATGTTTTTAGCAAATAGCAGCTCTTTAAGTGTATTGGTATCGATGCCTTCGGGTTTTTCGCTGATATTGGGCTCGCCACTTTTGATGACTAACAGCTTGGCTAAAGACGGTGGCAGGTCTTGAAAGTTTGTTTCGAAATATTTATCCAACTTGTCTTTGCTCCCGGGAGAGTAATTCTTGGTACTGTCATCGATGCCGGAAACAATGATTTTTCCCTGCCCGTATTCCCTGTTATAACCCCATTGTGCTTTTTTACTGAACAGGGAACGAACAATAAATTCTACCAACAACGATTTGCCGCCTTCATTTTTACTGTAAACCAGATTGATATCGTCAAAATCGAGAGATGTTCGTTGAATAGGCCCCAAATTTTCTATGTTAATCTGCTCAATCCGTATAGCCATAATTGTTCAACCTTTATAAATTAAATGCAATGTTTGTTCGATGATCGCGTCGTTGTCGGCATAAGCGAAATTGGGCAAGCGGTTTATATTTTCCAACACCCGATTCATAATTGCTTCCCTTTCTTTGTCGATTACGATATTCAGTGCATCGCTCTGCGGACCCTCGGCATCGTAAAAAGACAGCCCTTTTTGCCGAATCTGCCGGGTGACGGCATCCATCAATGCTCCCTTGTCGCTAGTGAATCCCCTTAAAATCAATCGCAACTTTACCTTCGATAATTCTTCATCGGTGAATTCCCATTTTGTTATCGTGGCGTCGATTTTTTTTAACGTATCGTCGATTTCGTTTTCGGTAGGGATAATCAATAATTTCTCAATCATATAAATGACATCCGCGTCGGGATACCTGTTTTCTATGTTATCGGTATCGGCATCGTAAATCAAAAATCGGCGTTTCCCCGTCTCATTGATATTGAGCGGATAGGGAGAGCCGGGATAGGAAACGATGCCGGTGTCGCTAGGTTTGTGGATATGCCCGAGGAACGCTCTCAACGGTTTCACCTCTCGAATGAGTTTATTTGACAGCGGCATGTAATACTCGTTTTCGTATTCGTCGGCCGATTTGTTTATCTCCAGATAATCTCCGTGCCCAACCAGTATCCACTTAGCCGGCAATTCCTTATCGACAAAAAATGAAGTTAAAAGCTCATCCATAGAACCGGAAGTGTAGGGCAAAAAAAGAAAAGGAATGCGGTCGATTTCAGCCAGCGTGGGGGTGGTAAACAAGCGAATGTTGCTTGCCCCAAAAAATCGTTGTTCTATCCCGACATCGTGATTTCCCGGCGTAATATAAAAAACGATGTCCTGATGCTGCTTACAAAAGGCATCGAAGTCGCTATAATTGTATCGTTCCCTGTCGAACAAATCTCCGGCCACAACGAGGCGGTTTATACCTTTGCTGCGGAGATCGGAAATGATGTTGCCAAGAGCATCGTATCTTTCCGGAGTCTCATCTTTCGATTTTAAATGCAAATCTGCTGTTATACCTATTTTCATAATTCGTTAAATATAATCCGGTTATTTATCGCGTCACTCATGCAGCAAATATAACGGTTTTTTCGTTCAATTCCGTATCTCCCGCGCAACAAGAAACCTATCTATCAAAAAAAGTTTCTTAGTCAACTATTGTTAATTTGTCATAAAAAGTTAAATTGATTTTTTGGAAATTATCTTAAAGTGGTATATTTTTGAGGGTGAATCAACGTAATAATGACGAATAAAAAAACCTGCTTTTTTAGAAAAAATTTTTGAAGGGAATGAAAAATACGAACGATATCGCCGATATGTATAATCGCTATGTAAATGATTTATTCACGTATGCGTCGTATCTTGGATTCCCAAAAGAAGCAACTATGGACGCTATTCACGATGTTTTTTGCAAATTAGCAGAAGATGAGCAACTGCTCAACCGGGTTACGAACATAAAATCTTACCTTTTTAAATCACTGAAAAACAGACTATACGATATTTACCGCGTACAAAAACGCAATCTCAGCCTACCGGATATTAAAAATCCGGATGAACTTCCATTTAATATCACTGTATCCATCGAAGACGACTTCATCGATGCCGAAGAACAAGCCGCTATCAAAAGCCAAATCGAAAACATGCTTCAATCGCTGACCGCCCGACAACGCGAAATTGTATATCTCCGCTATATTCAGGAATACGAATACACGCAAATTGCCGAAATATTGAACATCAGCATTCATGGTTGTCGAAAACTGCTGTCGAAAGCCATGAAAACACTTCGCGAGAAATACGGTTCATGGATCATTTTACTGCTTCTACTTTAAAGTTCAATTGTTAAAATTTGAAGTTTTTATGAAAACAAGGGGATAAAAAAACAACTTCATCGTCTATATATAAAAACATCTAAGCAAACGATGTCCGATTTCTATTCCCGATATACCGATTTTTTGAAAGACGAAAAATTTCTTCGCTGGCAATTATTGCCGGATGAAGCGTTGAATAAATACTGGGATGATTTCATCCGGGAAAATCCCGATTTGAACGAAGAAATACAGCGCGCAATTGCAAATTTAAAAACTACTGTATTGAATAAGAATATACTATCGGATTCCGATCGCCTTGAGTTGTTCAATCGAATTCAATCTACTATCCAAGGAAAAGGAAAAGGAAAAAAAACTAAAATCAGGCATATCATTCGATACAGTGTGGCAGCTTGTGCAGCCGTAGCGCTCCTCATCGTCGGTTTGAATTATTTCAATTTCGAAAAAAAACTCCCCAAAGCAGATAATCGTGAACTAATCATCGGCAATCTGCTGCAAAGTGAAGATATCCAATTCATTTCGGGGGAAAAATCGCACGAATATCAAAACGATATTGAAGTGAAAATCGATGAAAAAGGTAAAGCAAAGGTTATACAAACAAAAAATAACCGCCAAGAACAGATCGAAATAGCGGATACAGCATTCAATAAACTGATTGTTCCTTACGGCAAACGCTCGCAATTGAACCTTCCCGATGGAACCAACGTTTGGTTGAATTCGGGATCGGTATTGGAATTCCCAACGCAATTTACCGGAAAGAATCGAGAAATTCGTTTGTTGTCAGGAGAAATTTACCTTGAGGTCGCCCCCGAAAAAAATAAGTCGTTTATCGTTCAGACATCCAACTTCAGTGTAAAGGTATACGGAACAAAATTCAACGTGTCTACTTATGATAATTCGCCTCATTATGTTGTATTGGTAGAAGGAAATGTAGGGCTGCAAGCTGCTGTTGGAACAAATGAAATAAAACTCTCGCCCAAAGAACAGGCAATCTATTCCGAAAAAGGGGAGTTTACCAAACGCATAGTAGATGTGGAACAATTTGTCTGCTGGAAAAACGGTTATCTCTCTTTTAATAAAACTCCGATAACCGAAGTACTGAAGCAAATTGGACGTTACTACAACCTTTCATTCAATTTTGATCAGGATGTAAACCTGCAAAAACGTACCTGCTCAGGAAAAATATACCTATCCGATGATATTGACAATGTGATGACAACTGTAGCTCTTCTTTCTTCTACTCGCTATGTTAAACAAAATAATCAAATCTATATTTTCAATAAAAAATAAACTTTTTTAAAACAACAACGCCTATAATTACATAAAATTCAAAAAACAACAAAAAAGCCGGACGATACCCCACATACCATCCGGCAGAAAATTTAATTCTTATTTATTACAACAATCATTAAATCAACACAAAGATATGAATAAAAATGCTATTAGGGGGGCAATTTCCCTTGATAATTATTATCGAATTCTAAAAATAATGAAGATTACGGCACTTTTTTTATTTCTTGGCATATTCTTCACGTACGCCGAAGATGGTTATTCGCAAGGAACCAAACTTACGCTTAACTTACGTTCGGCTACCATTCGAGAGGTATGCAAACAAATAGAAAAACAAAGCAACTTTATTTTCGTATTTTCCGACAATGCCGAAAATGAACTAAATAAAAAAATAAATGTTTCGACAAATTCCGAAGATATCGAAGAGGTTTTAAATGATGTATTCTCTTCAACCGGACTGGTATACAGAATTTTGGATAAGCAGGTGGTAGTTTATCACGACAATGAAAAGAAGCCGGAAATTGTTGTCGCACCATCTCCCACCCCTCAACCGAAACAAACGAAAACCATAAGGGGAAGAGTCATCGATGAAAAAGGAGAACCGATTATTGGAGCCAATATCATCGAAGTTGGCACTACCAATGGTACCGTTACAGACATCAACGGCAACTTCTCGCTCGAAGTTAGAAACGACGCAATAATTCGCATTTCTTACGTCGGATATTTGGAACAAGAAATCAATACAGCAGGCAAAAGCACTTTTGAAATTATTCTAAGAGAAGATACCAAAGCACTCGAAGAGGTAGTGGTCGTTGGATATGGTACACAGCGAAAAGAACATTTGACGGGTGCCGTGTCGACAGTAAAGGTCAATGAGGTTTTAAGCAGCAGACCTATTTCCGATGTTGGCCGTGGAATACAAGGTACAGTACCGGGACTTTTTGTGGTTGTTCCAACCGGCGAAGTAGGATCAGATCCGGTAATGAAAATTCGAGGCCACATAGGTTCTATAGCAGGATCAAGCGATCCTTTAATTTTAGTAGATAACGTTGAAGTGCCTAGCATTCAACTTATCAATCCCAATGATATCGAATCTATTTCTGTATTGAAAGATGCTGCGGCTAGCTCTATCTATGGTTCAAAAGCAGCTTTTGGAGTTATTCTTATTACGACAAAAAAAGGAGCTCGAACCGAAAAAACCGAAATAACATATTCTTCGAACTTCTCTTGGCAAACACCTTTCAAAAAAATCGATATTGCAGGAATTGACGGACTTGAATATACCTTGGAAGCTCATGAAAACATGAAAGGTAGCGGACCTGCCGGTGGTTTTTGGCGCGTAAGTAGAGAAAGCTTCGAAAAAGTAAAAGAATGGCAGGAAAAATACGGTAAAATCGTAGGAAAAAACGATCCTGTTGTTTATAACAGAGATTGGATATATGACGGAGTAGATAAATACGGTTATAGAATTTATGATCCGGTAAGTGTAATGGTTAAAGATAATGCACTTACTCAAACTCATAATTTTTCGCTAAATGGAAAAAGAAAAGATACCGATTATAATATAAGCTTTGGTTATCTCGATCAAGAGGGTATGACAAAACCGGCGAAACACGATGATTTCATAAGATACACCTCAAATTTAAGTTTATCGACAAAAATAACCGATTTCTTAACCTTAAGAGGGGGGGGCAATGTATTCTGATGCTACTAAACGATATCCGAATTCACCGTACGGATTTCAAAATGACCCTTGGCTATACCTATATCGTTGGAGTCGATTGTTCCCTACCGGTGTTCAGGAACATGGTGAAGATATCAGAGATCCTTATTTTGATGTAAAAAAGTCGCATGATTTGGTCAAAAAAAACAGATATACCAATTTAAATGCCGGAGCTACTATTGATTTTATGCCTAATTGGGATTTAAAAATTGATTATGCTTATACAAGTCGAGTAAATTCGGAAACGTCTTCGTTGCCAACCTTTACCGGAGCATGGCATTGGTATGCTCCCATACCGTGGGTAGACGAAATGGGTAATCAAATATATGTGGACGAGGAAGGCAATGTTGCCCAAACAGACGGCGTACCTGCATATAGATTTCCCGTCACTCAATATGTTACGAAAGATCAAACGTATATTTATAAAAACAGCTACACTTCCGAAATGCACACGGTCAACGCTTATTCTACTTATGATTTGAATCTGGAGGATACACATAAATTAAGATTCATGTTGGGAACAAACATTATCAGCAATAAATGGAACAGTCATTGGTCTAAAAAGAGCGAATTGATAGATAATGACAATCCTCAATTTAATTTTGCTGTTGGTACAGAAACCGTTGGCGGTGATGCAAACTGGGATTCGCAAGTGGGCTTTTTTGGAAGAGCAAATTATTCGTTCTTGGATAAATATCTACTGGAAGCCAATTTGCGTTACGATGCAACTTCTAAATTTCCAAGCGATTTACGATGGAGATGGTATCCCTCGTTTTCAGGAGGATGGGTTGTATCCAATGAAAGTTTTATGGCCGACTTAGATCCTATTTTAAGTTTTGCAAAAGTGCGCGCTTCGTGGGGAGTTATTGGTGACCAGTCCGTACCTAATTCTTTATATTTGGCAACGATGGGCATTACTAAAAATTCGTGGCTATCTGGCGAAGGTGAACAGTTTTTCCAGTTAGGAACACCTCGACCCATATCTGCAGGAATCACATGGCAAGATATTGAAACCTTTAATTTTGGAGTGGATCTGAGATTCATTAATAATAAATTGGGGTTAGTTTTTGAATGGTTCCAGCGGGATACGAAAAATATGATTGTTCCCGGCGAATCTCTTCCTGCAACATACGGTGCCGGTGCTCCTCAAGGAAATTTTGGTAACTTGAGAACGCGTGGATGGGAAGTTGCGGTAGATTTCAGTCATCGTTTTGATAATGGCATTCGGATTAGTTTGAACGCCAATTTGGCAGATGCAATCACCGATATAACAAAAGGTCCCGATTGGGCTACACCATACGAAAACAGAAGAGTAGACGATACCTATGCAACCGGTAAAAGATATGGAGATATATATGGTTATGTAACTGATCGTCTGTATCAAAAAGATGATTTCCTGTATGATGAAGAGGGGAATTTTTTGCAAACCACAATTATTTATGAGGGTGTTGCAAAACGAACCAATATGTTGGCAGGAAATAATCCGGTTTATCAGACTTATTTTGAAGATGGAAATCAAATCTTATTGGTAAGTCCGGGTGATGTTAAATTTGTGGATGTAGATGGCGATGGATATATTACACCGGGAAAAAATACTTTTGGCGATCCCGGAGACAGGGTTGTTATCGGAAACTCTACACCTCGATATGAATATGGTTTTAGAGCAGGGGCTGATTATAAATCTTTCGATTTTTCTCTTTTCTTGCAAGGAGTCGGTAAAAGAAAAATCTGGGGAAGAGGCCAATTGGCTATTCCGGGCTACCATGCTAAAGATGGAGGAATGCCTCAGGCAATTGCAAAGGATTTTTGGAAAAAAGATCGCACGGATGCCTTTTATCCCAGAGCATGGAACTTGGGTGGGAGTGATGAAGGTTTCGTAATGCGAAAACAAACCCGATACATATTAAATATGGCTTATTTGAGAATAAAGAATATAACGTTTGGTTATACTCTTCCTCCCAAAATTGCACAACAGATATATTTATCTCATGCACGAATTTATTTGTCTTTAGAGAATCCTTTTACCTTTGACAAATTAAGAGGATTACCCATAGATCCTGAGACGATTTCCGGATATTCAACGTTGAAAACAGATGGAAATTATAATTTAGGTCGAACCGGAGTACAAAATCCTGTCTTTAAATCAGCTTCGTTTGGAATTCAAATTACCCTTTAATTAAAATACAAAAATTATGAAATACAATTATTCATTGATTATATTTTTTCTTATTTTTTCTTTCATAGGATGTGACGATTTTTTGGATAGACCTCCATTGACCGTTGCCAATGATGAAACAGTTTGGACTAGTGAAGATAAAGTAAGATTGTATGCTAACAAGTTTTATCCCGATTTTTTTGTCGGATACGGCCATCTTTGGACTACAACCAACGCTCCATTGATGGGGTATACTTTTAGCGATGATGTGGTTTGGTTGGGTAGCCAGTCAGATTTTACGCGAGCAGTACCCAACAGCAAAATATGGAATATGGAAATAATACGCTCCGTTAATATTATGCTGGACAGAGTAGAAAATAAAATGAAAAATATTTTGTCGGAAGAAGCATTGGCCCATTGGAAAGGTGTGGGCCGTTTTTTCCGAGGTTTTAGATATGCCCAATTGGTTTTTGAATACGGTGATGTTCCTTATTACGACCATGTGGTTAGCGATACTGATCTGGATGATTTATATAAACCACGTACGCCAAGAGACGAGGTAATGGATGCCGTTTATGACGATTTTAAATATGCATTGAAGAATGTTCGATTGAACGATGGTGATCAATATGTTAACAGATATGTGGTTGCGGGGTTCATTTCTCGGATCACTTTATATGAAGGATGTTGGCAGAGATATTACTACCAAAATAACGAAAGAGCACAGAAATTTTTAGATTTTGCAGTTGAGGCCGGCGATATGATAATAAACAGTGGAAAATATGATATAGTTACGGATTTCAGATCTCTTTTTACATCGGATAATTTGAGAGGAAACAAGGATTGCATTTTATATAGGCATTATGATCCTGCCGTAGGTGTTACTCATTGTATAGCTTCTAATAATAACTTGGCAGAATCGTTGAATTTTGGACCAACAACATCTTTGATTAAATCGTTTATTTGTAACGATGGAAATGTTTGGCAAAATTCCGACTTGCTTGACGCAAATAAATTCAATATTTCCAATTTGATAAAAACGAGAGACTCTCGTTTTGAAGCAACATTTTACGATAAACCTCATCCAAGAAGTAAAAGTTCTTATTTTTATATTAATAAATTTTTACCGCGTGAAGTTGCGGAAATGGTTGAGTCCGGAAGTACACCTCCATTTGAATTTACCAGCACGAACAATAAGACGGATTATCCGGTATTAAGATATGCGGAGGTTCTTCTTAATTGGATTGAGGCCAAAGCCGAATTGGAAACCATGGGCAAAACTCCGGTAACCCAAAACGAAATTGATATTTCCATTAATAAGATTAGAAACCGACCTTTAGCTCCTAAAGCAATAGAAAAAGGTGTAAAAAAGACAGCACCCTTGCAATTGGGTAGTTTGCCAAACGATCCTAATCGCGATGGAAGGGTTTCTCCTCTTTTGTGGGAAATAAGAAGAGAAAGACGCATGGAATTTGCATTTGAACATTCTCGTTATGAAGATTTGAGGAGATGGTATAAATTAGATTACATGGATACGGATGCAAATATCGATTTATTGTCGGGTGGTTGGGTCAATTTTCCTGAAGAACTGAGTTCAGAGTTGAACGATGGCAACAAAGGGAAAATATCTGTGATTACTTTAGATGGTCAAATCATTGTGTATGACGGCACAAACAAATCACTAATGAATGGCTTTTTTAAACATACATCAACAATAGGCCGTCAGCCATTCCTGAACCAGGTGAATGTAAATCCGTATTTAGCTCCTGTGGGTAAAATACAAATGGATGATTATGCAAAAAGAGGTTACGAGCTTAAGCAAACAGAAGGTTGGCCTCAAAATTGATTAAAAAGAAGATATTTTCAGTCAAAACGCTATTAATTAAAAAATGAAAACAGATGAAACATATAAATAATGCAAAATATGGGATTTTGATAGCTTCATTGATGGTGTGGTTTTTTGTTGCATGTTCGGATGATTATCCCAAAAATGTTGACTCTCCATATGAAGTGGTATTAAAATCCATTAAAATTGTGAATGCCGGTCCTGATGGAAACATGGTAGTGGAAGGAACTGTTGATGAAGACAAAAAAACAGTAACATTCCCCCGAATCGATCCTGAAACTGACCTTTCTGCGATTAAATTCGAAGTGGAACTTTCGGAAGGAGCAACACTGGATAAAGAGTATTACGAATTTCCGTTTGCAGAAGGAGAAGCCGAAAAAACAATTGTAATTAAGGTTGTGAATGGCCCAAGATTTCGCGAGTATTTTGTAACTCTGCGATTAAGGGTACCGGTTTTTGGTGCAGATTTTACCAAGCCCGAGATTTTCGATTATACAAATAATGAGTTAGGCATGCCGGTTTATCCCACTTTTAGCTCTGCCTCGACAAGAGGTTCCGGTTTTGATGGCAGCCATGTTCTCATTGTAACACGACACGAGTGGGGATCCCATTTATTGAAGGTGGATAATATAAAAGAACTTGTTGATTTCAGCGACAGCAACAAGCGCATTTCCCTTAATTTAACCGGTGTAACAGGAGGAACATTCCCGGTGAATTGTGGTGCAATGATATCCGGACATATCTATATTGCTAATTTGTCCGGCGGTAAAGTATCGCCATTCAAAATATATCATTGGACTGATCCGGCTGAACCCCCACAAACAATTGCCAATATTAATATAGGTGAGATTGAAGGGGCAGGTAATCGTCACGGTGA
The DNA here is from genome assembly GCA_964444915.1 of uncultured Dysgonomonadaceae bacterium. Classification (GTDB taxonomy): domain Bacteria; phylum Bacteroidota; class Bacteroidia; order Bacteroidales; family Dysgonomonadaceae; genus Anaerorudis. The sequence goes on along the minus strand of CAYUIY010000017.1, from coordinate 14,439 downwards.
TAATATGTCGGTAAATCTTGATGAAAATGGAAATGGATATATGTATTTTGGAGACAATGCAGTAACCACAATTTTGAGATTAAAAGTTACCAATTATACTACTATTTCAGATCCGGTGGTACTCCCATCACAAAAAGGCGTTACTTTTTGTATGTCTTTTAATAGAGTGGATAATACCGATGATTATATTTTCACAGGTTATGAAGCTCCTATCATGGTTGCAGATGAAAATGCCGCTATTAAATACCAACTTAGCGCAAATGCCGTACCAATAAGAGGTTCAGATGCAAGAGTCATTACGTTTAACAAAGAACGTTACTTGATAATGACCACCGCTGCCCGAAGTGGATCTGATGCCACTGTGTTTTATGTTTATAACATAACAAAAGGAGATAACACAATCGATGCCTTGAAGATTTTTGATGAGCAGGCCGACAAAAGTCCTGTTTTCCAATATCCTCTTTTAGGCCCTACTAATGCTTCTCCTTCCACGCAAACCGGATGGCATGTAATAAAAGATGCTGAAGGAAACGATGAAACTCTTATGTTATATACCGCTAGCACTGATGCAGGTTTTGTGTTGTTTGAGTTTCCAAAAAAACAATTGGAAGACTAATTTAATGTAGTTTAAAAAACCGGATAAGCGAATTAGATATCTAAATGGTGTTGAATTATTTATTTTTATCAATAAAAATTCACCTCGTTAGTTTTAGAAAATCAAGCTTATCCGGTTTTTTGTATTTAAACAAAAAAATCACATCATGAAGAAACTTTTTTTCTATATAACGATCCTCTTTTTCACTTCCTTATTTTTCTATTCTTGTAATAAAGAAACCGATGAGATAGAAATACCTGAAACCCCTCCGGATGAAGAGCCGCTTCTTTTCCCCAAAAAAGAAATGAGGGGCGTTTGGATTGTTACTGCCTGGGGATTGGATTGGCCTCAAGGCGAATATGCTACTGAAGCTCAGAAAAAACAATTTATTAACTATCTTGACCGATTTAAAGAATTGAATATTAATGCGGTGTTTGTGCAAATCAGACCAATGGGAGATGCGTTTTATGATTCACCTTATGAGCCCTGGAGTGCTTCTATTACAGGTGAAAGAGGAAGGAGTCCGGGATATGATGTTCTACAATTTATGATAGATGAAACGCACAAAAGAGAGATAGAATTTCATGCTTGGATGAATCCATACCGAATAGCTACCAGAAGCAACAATAGTGTTTCATATCCACCGCTTCATCCCTCTATAGACCCGGCATGGGTTGTAAGTCACGAGAAAATTCAAATTTATAATCCGGCTATTCCCGAAGTAAGGCAACGTCTTTGCGATATTGTAGAAGATGTGATCACCAAATACGATGTTGATGGAATACATTTTGATGATTATTTTTATCCGGATCCTTCGTCAGCCGGACAAATGGTGTCGGATAATGCCGACTATGAAAAGTATGGAAGCGGATTTTCATCTATCGGGGATTTTCGAAGAGCAAATGTTGATAAAACCGTAGAAGGGATTTATAATGTGATTGTGAAAACAAAACCTGAGGTTGTTTTCTCTATTTCTCCAACTGCAAATAACGAATACAATTTGAATACATTATATGCCGATGTGACTAAATGGTGTAAGAAAAGCTGGATCGATGTTGTTATACCACAATTATATTACGAAATAGGAAATGCATATAATGATTTCCGATCACGCTTAAATTGGTGGGCTCAATACAATTATAATGCAGCATTGATGATTGGGCATGGTTATTATAGATTTGGAGATCCGAGTGCTCCCTCTGCTTTTCAATCAACTGCAGAATTAGAGAATCAATTTAATTTAACCAGAAGAAACCCGAAGGTGGTTGGTAATATTTTATATAGTGCGAAGTACATTTTGCTGAATAAAATAGGAATAACCGATAAACTTTCTGATATTTTTAAATATCCTTCTGTTATACCGTTTTTGGGAAGAAGCGTTGCCCCTTCTCCTTCTAAACCGGAAAATGTGAGAATAGAAAATGGCATTTTAAAGTGGAGTGCTCCAAATCAGGCAAGATCAGTGGTATATCATTTTAACGACTTAAAGAAGGAAGGTCGAGTATATGCCATTACCAAACAAAATAGTATTCCGGTTTCTTCCTCGGGTTACTATTGTGTTACAACATTAAATTCTGATAATATGGAAAGCGAACCTTCTGAACTTGCACAGAAGAAATGATTAGATTGTCTCTGCTGCTATCAAGTGAAATTTTTACCGGAATTCAATATAAATAATCTGGAGCATGCCCACACTCTTTCCGGGTCAAAATTTAATGATTTAAATAGAATCCTAGAATCGTAAGGTTCTAGGATTTTGAAAATTTTATATTTCGACCACGAGAATATTACGAAGGTTGGTGGTGTACTGACGGGAAAGATGTTCCTGGTGCATCGGGCGGCGAGTGAAATCCTGCACGCCCAAACGAACAACGTCTTTGTGGTACTTGCGATTTACAGAATTTTTATTTCCGATGTTTCGGGGCGGAGAATTTCTATGGTCCGATTATTTATCGCTTCACTCATGCAGCAAATATAACGGTTTTTCACGTAATGCTTTTAATCGCACCAATGGGATTTGAAGGCTATTGAAAATCCGGAAGTTTTCATAAACACTCTTGCAAAAACTGACAGATAAATAAATTTGCACGAAAAATCAGAACAAACTATTTTTGCCTTAATTTCTGTTACAATACCGCATGAACGAATCGGAAAAGAAAGTTGTAATCATCATGATTCATATGTATTGCCGCTCAAAACACGGCAAGAAGGATGCTTTGTGTTACGATTGCAACGAACTAAAAACCTATGCTTTATCGCGGCTCAAACATTGTCCTTACGGCGAAGACAAGCCTACCTGCAATACATGCCCCATTCATTGTTATAGAAGCGATATGAGAACACGTATCAAAGAAGTGATGCGCTTTTCGGGTCCTCGCATGTTGTTCGTCCATCCCATCGCTACGTTACAACATTTTCAGAAAGAATACAAACGAAAATGGCTTTTTAACCGGAAAGAGCAACGATAAAACGAGGGCAATAAAGCATCTTATATCGCATACATCATGATAATGATTAAGGTAATTAAGGTAATTAAAATAATAAATAAACTCCTTATTCAATCATTTTAAGAAATTCTTCTTCGGTAATGATCTTTATGCCGAGCTGATTGGCTTTTTCCAACTTGACAGGGCCCATATTTTCGCCGGCAAGAATATAATCGGTATTCTTCGATACCGAACTACTGACTTTGCCACCGTTTTGTATAATGAGAGCTTTGTACTCGTCTCGCGAATGCAATTTAAATATGCCGCTGATCACAAACGTTTTGCCTTTTAACTTATCGGTTTTGGGTTCAAGATTTTCTTGATTCAGTGAAAATTGCAATCCGTGAGAGCGTAATCGTTGCACAAAATCACGAAACGTAGGATTGGCAAAATAATCCTTCACACTTTGGGCAATACGCTCGCCTATGCCGTCAACAGCCATGAGGTCTTCGAGCGATGCCTGTTCCAACGCATCAATGGACGGAAAAGCCTGGGCAAGCTTCTGCGCTACCGTTTCGCCCACATAACGAATACCAAGCGCATACAAAACCCGCGGATAGGGAACCGACTTCGATTTTTCGATGCTCTTCAACAAGTTTCTGGCACTTTTTTCGCCCCATCGCTCAAGGTTTACCAGATCTTCAAACTTTAAGTTATACAAATCGGCGGCATCTTTTATCAAACCTTTGCTATAGAATAATTCGATGGTTTCGGGTCCCATGTCGATATCCATGGCTTTGCGCGAAACAAAATGCTGAATACGGCCTTTGATTTGTGCCGGGCAACCTTCGATGTTCGGACAATAATAAATAGCCTCGTCTTCGTCGCGCACCAACGGAGTACCGCACTCGGGGCAATATTTGATAAACTGCACTTTTTCGCCTTCTCCGGTGCGGGCAGACTTATCTACTCCTGTTATTTTGGGAATAATTTCTCCCCCCTTTTCTACATATACCCTATCGCCAATATGTAGATCGAGGGCATTGATCATATCTTCGTTGTACAACGAGGCGCGCTTCACCAAAGTGCCCGACAACAATACGGGCTCCAAATTGGCCACAGGGGTCACTGCTCCCGTACGCCCTACCTGAAACGTAACCGATAAAAGCCGCGTCAAAGCTCTTTCGGGATTAAATTTATAGGCTATTGCCCAGCGGGGAAATTTTGAAGTGGCACCCAAACGCTCCTGTTGCTTCAGCGAATCGACTTTCAAAACCACTCCATCGATGGCAAAAGGCAAATTTTTGCGTTCTTCATCCCAATATGTAATGTATTCGAAAATTTCTTCCACTGTACTGCATTTTCTCATCTCTTCCGAAACGCGCAACCCCCATTTGCATGCATGGTTTAAATTCTCGAAATGACTGTCGCTAGGCAATTCGTCGCCCAAAAGATAATAAATAAACGATTCCAGCTTGCGACGGGCAACCTCGCGCGAGTCTTGCAACTTGATGGTACCTGCAGCTGCATTACGGGGATTGGCAAAAAGCGGCTCTTCCTGAGCTTCACGTTCTTTATTCAACTCTTCGAAAACCTTCCACGGCATGATGATTTCTCCCCGTGCTTCAATGGAAAAAGGAACATTATCCCCGTGAAGAACCAGAGGAATACTACGAATGGTACGCACATTATTGGTAACATCGTCTCCCCTGATACCGTCGCCCCGCGTCACCGCACGAATCAATTGCTTGTTTTCGTAAATCAAGGAAATGGAGACCCCATCGAATTTCAGCTCGCACACAATTTCAAAATCTTCATTCAACGTGCGTTTTACCCGATTGAAAAAATCGGTCACTTCATCGGGCGAATAAGTATTTTGCAGCGATAACATGGGGTAGCGGTGTTCCACCTGTTCAAACTCATTGGTGATGTCGCTGCCAACACGCACGGTAGGCGAATTGGGATCGTAATATTCGGGGTATTGAGCTTCCAGTTCCAGCAGTCTGCGCATGAGCCGGTCGTACTCGTAATCGGAAATGATGGGTTGTGCAAGAACATAATAATTGTAATCGTGCTCACGAATTTGCCTTCGCAATTCTTCAATCTCTTCTTTCGGGGTCTTCATATATCTCTATTTATAAGGAATAAAAAAACTGCCGGTAAAGATAGCTATTTTCCATCTATAGAAAATAAAAAAACCGACAACTGTAAAACACAATCGACGGTTTTTGCGGTTATTTTCGTTCTAATAACGGATTATCTCAACATGTTACTTTTTTATTTTGTTCGTGTTTTCTTCTACCCGAACAATAGTGGGTTCAAATGTTTTGGCTTCTTCGGGCGTCATCATGGCATAACTCATAATAATCACAATATCGCCCTTTTGAACTTTACGTGCAGCAGCGCCATTCAAACAAATCGTTCCCGATCCTCTTTCCCCGGGAATCACATAAGTTTCGAAGCGCTCGCCATTATTGATATTCATTACAGAAACTTTTTCGTTAACCATCAAGTTGGCTGCCTCGATGAGATCTTCATCGATGGTGATGCTGCCTTCATAATTGAGATCGGCATCGGTAACGGTTGCTCGGTGTATTTTCGATTTTAATACTTCAATATACATCATTTGATTTTTCTAATTTTTATACGAAATGTTATCGATTAATCGCACATCACCACAAAACACGGCAATGCACCCTACAATATATGCAGAATCGTTCCAATCCGAAACAGACTGCAACGTGTTTCCGTCTACAATATTAAAATATTCGACGCGTAAACCTTCAATTTGGTTTATTCGGTTTGTAACAAAATCAATGGTTTCCCGGATGCTTTTTTTACCGACGAAATCGGTACTGAGACGCAAGCTCCGATATATTTCGGCAGCCCTTTGACGTTGCTCATCCGATAATCGCAAATTGCGACTGCTTAAGGCCAAACCACTCTCTTCGCGAACAATGGGAACACCAATAATGTCTACCGGGATAGCCAATTGCCGCACCATCTCGCGCACGATAGCTAGTTGCTGAAAATCTTTCTCGCCAAAATAAGCTCTGGTCGGCTTTACAGCATAAAACAATTTGCTTACAATCTGCGCCACACCATTAAAATGCCCGGGGCGAAAACGGCCTTCCATAACTTTATCCAGCATTCCGAAATCGAAAACACGCGTATCCGGCTCGGGATACATTTCATCTACCGAAGGAACAAAAGCAACGGCAACACCTAAACTTTCGAGCAGTTTGCAATCGGCTTCCGAGTTACGGGGATAAAGACGAAAATCTTCTTTATCGTTAAATTGAGTGGGATTAACAAAAACACTTACAACAGAAACATCATTTTCGCCGACACATTGTTTCACCAACGCCACATGTCCTTCATGCAGTGATCCCATTGTCGGTACCAAACCTATCGATTTCCCCTCATCCCTGAAAGGCCGAAGAAACCGATCAAGTGCATAAACGGTCTCTATAACTTCCATTTTTATACGTTGTCAGAAAAACATGCAAAGCAACAAAATTTTTAGCACATAACGAAACTTCTTCTCAAAATATCCTCCACTTATTTATTATCATTTTAGATAAAAAATGATAAACCATTGAAAATAAGATAATAAAAAAAACAATCTTGATTTATTTTGTTATTATGCGAATTTTTTTATTATCTTTGTACTGAATTTTAGATATATAGCCAAAATGAGTCAGAAAAAAGTTTTATTTATTGCACAAGAAATTTATCCCTATTTACCGGAAACACAAATTTCACTTACTGCTAGACAATTACCACAAGCTGTACAAGAAAGAGGGCATGAAATACGTACTTTTATGCCTAAATATGGCAATATTAACGAACGACGCAATCAATTGCACGAAGTTATCCGCCTCTCCGGGATGAATCTCATTATTGACGATACCGACTACTCACTTCTTATTAAGGTAGCATCCATTCAACCGGCGAGAATGCAGGTTTATTTTATCGATAACGAAGAATTCTTCCAAAGAAAAGGAACTGTAGTAGACAAAAGCGGTAAAGAATATGCCGACAACGACGAACGCAGCATTTTCTTTGTCCGCGGCGTGATGGAAACTGTTAAAAAACTCCGTTGGATACCCGATATCATTCATTGTCATGGATGGATGACGGCTCTGGCACCCCTGTACATCAAAAAAGGGTATGCCGACGATCCCTGTTTTATGAACTCAAAAGTAATTTATTCGGTTTACAATAACGGTTTCACTAAGCCGTTTCGTCCCAATTTCCTGAACAAACTGAAATTTGACGCTATCGGCGACAAAGAAATCGAAGCATTAGCCAAACGCGGCACTTTCGACTTCAATACGCTGACCAAATTAGCAATCGATTATTCAGACGGTATTATTCAGGGAAGCGAAGAAATATCGGACGAAATAAAAAACTATATTACCGATAAAAAAATCAAATTCCTGGGTTACGAGGAAGATTTTGACAAAAATGTAGAGGCAATCGAAAGCTTCTACGAAAAAATTGACCAATAATTTTTACGTCTATCACTTTTTTATCCCGTTATTTTTTCGGATATTTGCGCAGTTAAAAAACAAACTTTTGAAAACGGATGAAGTTCCAATCTCTATATAAACTGTTTTTTATCTCGTGCATGATAATAATTGCATCGTGCGACGATGCAATTAAAGAAATAGGATTGACCATTCAACCCGAAAATGATCGAATAACGATAGGCACAGACACGCTTGCTCTGCAAGCCTCCACAATAAAGGTCGACAAAATATTTGCAAAGACAAAAAATCCCATACTTGGCGAATATGTCGATCCTCTTTTTGGAATCATAAAATCGGACTATGTGGGCGAGTTTTACTATCCCGAAGGAGAATCTTTTCAGCCCGGAGCGGTTATCGATTCGGTAAGATTATCGCTTTTTTTCGATTCATGGGTGGGCGACTCGCTCGCTCCAATAGAAGTGTCGGTACATGAGGTCATAAAAACATTACCACAATACTACTATACCGATTTCGATCCCAAAGCATACATTTCTTCTACTCCATTGGGTAAAACACTTTTTACTGCAGCTAATGTAGAACTGTCGGAAGAAGAAAAAAAACAAACCGATTATCGAATGGCTGTCGTAAACCTACCCAATTCGATTGGGCAAAGGATGCTGGATAATCCGGACAGTTTGATCGATACTGAAACATTTAAAGATTTCTTCAAAGGTTTATACATCACAACATCGTTCGGTTCAGGAACCATAATTAAAGTTGCATATACCTTATTTTTCGTCCATTACCATTATCCCGGAAAAAGCTCGACTACCGGTGCCGATACCACGTTCACCGATTTTATACGACTGAACTTTTCTCCAGAGGTAACACAAATCAACTCTATCAAGAATAAAAATGATCAATTGTTGATCCCAACGGAAACGGAAACCTACATAAAAAGTCCGGCCGGAGTAAATACAGAGATTGTTTTTCCATTCTCTCGAATTTCAAAAAAACTGCAAACGCAAGCGTTAAATCAGGCTAATTTGAAAATATATGCTGTTCCCGATGACCAAACAAACCTGAAATTCAAACTGAGTCCGCCTGACTATCTATTATTGATCAACAAAGACTCGCTGAACGGTTTCTTTGAAAGAAGAAAAATGCCGGACAACATAACCTCTTTTTACGCAAGTTTTAACAAAACAGAATATTCCTACGATTTTTCTAACATCGCAGCGTTAATCAATCATTATAAGGAAGCTAACGATGGAGAAATTCCCGACTTGACTTACTATTTGATTCCTGTGGATATTACCTTTACAACACAATCATACTATTACGGTCAAACGTATCAGATTCCTACAAATTTTTATAATTTGATGATTCCCTCAGCGGTAACTCTTAGCAAATCATTTGAAGATTTTAATCTGAAAATGATATTCAGTAAATTTTGATCATTTATCATCGAATAGATCGGGTCATATATCGGAAAACAAGGAGCCTTGCTTTTCAGCACGTTTCCTTCCGAGATGCTCGTAAGCCAGCTCGGTTGCTTCGCGTCCGCGCGGCGTACGCTTAATAAATCCCTCTTTAATCAAAAAAGGTTCATACACTTCCTCAATAGTTCCGGCATCGTCGCCTATGGCAGTGGCTATTGTGGTAATACCCACCGGTCCGCCTTTGAACTTATCGATAATGGTAAGTAAAATTTTGTTGTCGATTTCATCTAAACCGTAACGATCGATATTTAATGATTCCAACGCATACATGGCAATGTCCTTATCGATTTCTCCCGAACCTTTTACCTGGGCAAAATCGCGCACGCGGCGCAAAAGCGCGTTGGCAATGCGAGGTGTTCCGCGACTTCGCGAAGCAATTTCTCTCGCTGCATCATTGGCACACGCAATCTGTAAAATATCTGCCGAGCGCAACACAATACCGGTAAGCGTATCGGTATCGTAATACTCCAAATGGAGGTTAATGCCAAAACGTGCACGAAGCGGACTGGTGAGTAAACCGCTTCGGGTAGTGGCGCCGACAAGGGTAAACGGATTGAGTTCGATTTGAATGGAACGTGCACTGGGACCTTTATCGATAATGATATCGATTCGATAATCCTCCATTGCACTGTACAAATACTCTTCGACCACAGGCGGAAGACGATGAATCTCGTCGATAAACAACACATCGTTGGGCTCGAGCGAAGTGAGAATCCCTGCCAAATCGCCCGGCTTGTCGAGAACGGGACCGGAAGTAACTTTAAGGCCCACTCCCAGTTCATTGGCAATAATATTGGACAGCGTGGTTTTTCCCAATCCCGGAGGTCCGTGCAAAAGAACATGATCCAACGATTCGCCACGCATACGGGCAGCACGAACAAAAATTTTCAGATTTTCTACCACCTTGTCTTGCCCGTTAAAACTGTTAAATGTCAACGGCCGCACGGCGTTTTCAAACTCGCGTTCTGTTTCCTGTAGTTCACGGTTATTGCGTATATCGAAAGTATCTTCCATCATTTTTTAGTGTGTACAAAGATAACGATTTATCCCAATTTCAGGAAACCGATTGCTATTTTTGGGCAGACTTGCGCAACGCTTCGATATTTCGTTTCAACCCTTGAAATTTTGCCCTCTTCACCGCCGAATCACGAAACACCCGCCGAAAGGTTTCTTTATTCATTTTTTCTAGTTTCTCAAAGTCGAGCGATAAAAAATCATCCGACGGAAAAAATTCGGGCGTACAATGGGGAACAGCAAAACGATTCCAAGGACAAACCTGTTGACAGATGTCGCATCCATACACATTGTTCTGCAGACAGGGAATGACTGCCGGCTCTATCTCTCCTTTATTTTCGATGGTTTGGTAAGAAACGCATTTATTGGCATTGAGCCAATACGGCTTTTCGATGGCTCCGGTAGGACAAGCATCCAAACACTTACGGCAGTTGCCACACGAAAGTTTCAAAGGCTCGTCGTAATCGAGCTCCTTATCGATAATAAGCTCGCCCAAAAAGAAATACGATCCTTTCTGCGGAATAATGAGCAACGTGTTTTTCCCGATAAAACCCAAACCCGCTTTGACTGCCCAAAAACGCTCCAATACGGGAGCAGAATCCACAAAACAACGACCCCGCACTTCAGGAAAATGAAGTCGAATAAATCGGAAAAGGGCTTCCAGCTTATCTTTCATCACTTTGTGATAATCTTTTCCGTAGGCATAGTAAGCAAATTGCGGAACATGTGGAGGCAATTTTTGATGTGGGTAATAATTCAATGCAACCGAAATAATGGATCGGGCACCTTCGACCAATAAAACCGGATTGAGTCGTTTTTCGATATGGCGTTCCAGATAATCCATACCCGCATGACATTTCTCCGAAAGCCACTGCATATAATGCTCCTCCTCTCCGCTATCGCCGGCTGGGCAAATGCCGCAAGCATCGAAACCCAACGATAAAGCATACGCCTTTATTTCTTCAGAAAAACACATAAAGTCCTTTCATTCGAATTCAAAAATAGAGATAAATTCCATAACATTAAAAAAGTTACGTATTTTTGCAAATAGAACAGCTTGAAACTGCTCAATGAAAAATTCAACACTAAAAACAAAAACCGTCTCCTCGCTTTTCTGGAGTTTTCTCGACAAATTCGGGCAACAACTCATTTATCTGGCAAGCAGTATTGTGCTGATGAACATTGTGGCTCCCGAAGAGTACGGGATAATTGGCGCATTAACCGTTTTCATAGCATTCTCGGGGCTGCTCATCGACAGTGGTTTTGCCCGTGCGTTAATAAATCGAAAAGACATTTCCGAGAAGGAATACAGTTCGGTTTTTTATTTCAATATTGCCCTCAGTCTCGTTCTATATGTCATTTTGTTTCTGGTGTCGCCTTTTCTTGCACGTATTTTTCACGAACCACGCATCGAACCGGTCTCAAAAATCCTGTTTCTCTCGTTTGTATTCACTGCACCCGGCCTCATTCAGCAAACCTTGTTGATCAAAAAAGCCGACTTTAAAGGGCTGACAAAAGTAAATATTGCTGCTCTGAGCATTGGTGCATGTGTTGCTATCGTGATGGCAATCAAAGGATACGGCGTATGGTCACTGGTGGCTCAGACCGTGATTTACGGGTTTTCTCGTACCGTCTTTTTGTGGATCTATTCCAAATGGCGACCCATCGCCCATTTCAGCATAAAAGTGCTGCGCTCGTTCCTGGGATTAAGCAACAAATTGTTGCTTAGCGGATTAATCGGCGCTATATTCAATAACATTTATCCATCGATTATTGCCTTCTTCTATCCCCACTCCATGGATCAAGTGGGTTATTATGCTCAGGCCAACAAATATCAGGATATTCCGTTTGGCATTTTGTCCAATACTTTCCGCTCGGTTGCCATGCTGATTCTTTCTGAAATCAATCAGCAAATTGAGCGATTGAAACGAGTGGTAAGCAAAATGATGAAATCGCTTGCTTTTTTGGCTTTTCCTCTCGGTCTGTACATGATTCTTGCGGCCGAACCCGCCTTTGCTTTTCTTTTCGGAAATAAATGGAATGCTGCCGTTCCTTATTTCAAAGTACTTTGCTTAGGAGGCATGTTATCGCCTTTTTCTTTCATTTTGAACGAATTGTTTATTGCACGAGAAAAAGCCGATTTCTTTCTTGGGGTGGAAATCGTAAAACGAATTATTCTGGTGTTACTGATTTTTTTGTTTTTCAGACAAGGCATTATGGGACTGGCTGTCAGCTGGATAATCTACATGGCAATTACACTCCTCATTTCGCTTATCTTATCGAAAAAACTCATTCGTTATTCTCTTGTCGATTTTCTGAAAGATGCATTTCCCTACTTACCGGTAGCACTTGCAAGCGCGGCCATCGGTTATGCAGTAAGCCGAGCCATACAAAATAATTTTCTCTATCTGTTGGTCAGTGCCACAATTATGGGAGGAAGTTATTGGCTGATATGCAGATTATTGAAACTCGAAATGACCAAAGAAATCAATGAATGGTTTTTATCAAAAAACAAAAAAGGAATATGAATGAAATGCCTGTTCCCATCCCAAAAATTTGCGTTATCATTGTATCCTATAATTTTGAACCGTGGATACCGCTTTGTCTGCCATCGGTAAAAGCCTCTACCCTACCCGCCACGGTTGTGGTGATCGACAATGCTTCGCAAGACCGTACCCGCGAAATCATCCGCTCCCAATATCCAGATATAGTGCTAATGGAAAACAACCGAAATCTCGGCTTCGGAAAAGCAAACAATCAAGGAATGAAATATGCATTGGATAACGGCTTCGACTATGTTTTCCTTCTCAATCAGGATGCACGGCTGCATCCCCGGGCGCTAGAAAGGCTAATTCTTGCAGCATCGCATAATACAGACTACGGTATCCTTTCGCCTATTCATCTCAACGGGAAAGGCGACCGGCTCGATTTTGGTTTTGCCGAATACACCCGTTTAACAAGCAAAGAAGAAATTGAGCAATTGCCCCACGAAGTAACAGAATGCACCTTTATCAATGCGGCCATGTGGCTTATTCCAACAACAGTAATAAAAAAAATCGGGGGCTTTGCCCCCATTTTCCCCCATTACGGAGAAGACCGCAATTATTCCCAACGCGTGCGCAAAAACGGCTATCGCGTAGGTTTTGTAAAGTCGGCCATCGGTTACCATCACCGGCAACAAAGGAAAATTTCTCCCAACGAATATTTTTACTCGGAGTACATCTATTTTTTAACCGAAGCCGTCAATCCCTACTATTCCTGTTTCAAAGCTTTTGCTTACAGTGTTCTTGCTGCTGCAAAAAAAGCATTTATATCCCTTTTCAAAGGAGAAATCTCTTCCTTCTCAAAATACATAACCATCGCTTCCCGTTTGATTGCCAAAACACCCGCCATTTACCGCACCCGCAAAGAAACCACCACACCAGGAACCCACTATTTGCAATAGAATCATATAGCCCACCGTTATTTCTCATAGAACAATATAGGTAGCGGGAACTAGTATATCACTGACCAACAAAAAACGGCGACGCGACCTTTCTAAATAAGACAGCATATGTAACAAGAACTCCTTATTGGCAAAAAGCAAATAAAAGAAAATTTCTGCTCTTACGCGAGCGTGAAATCCAGTTGTTTGCGTTCCAAATTGGCGCGTGCCACCATAATGGAAATCTGCTGCCCCAAGCGGTATTCACGCCCGGTATGCCTTCCTATCAACCGATAATTTCTTTCATCCAATTCGTAAAAGTCGTCATCCAGATCGCGAATGGGGATCATACCTTCGCATTTATTCTCATTGATTTCAACATAAAGCCCCCACTCCGTTACACCCGATATCACCCCATCGTATACTTTCCCGAGTTTATCCGACATAAATTCAACCTGCTTGTATTTTATCGAATCGCGTTCGGCATTTTCAGCCAATCGTTCCATCTGAGAGCAATGTTCGCATTCCTCCTCGGTATGTGTCTCATCCACAGCAGATGCCCCTTCGCTATACTTGTCGAGCAAGCGATGCACCATCATATCAGGATAACGTCGGATAGGCGAAGTGAAATGGGTGTAATAATCGAACGCCAAACCGTAATGCCCCACATTTTTGGTAGAATATACGGCTTTCGACATGGTTCGGATGGCAAGTGTTCCCACCAAGTCTTCCTCGGGACGACCTTTTATCTTGTCGAGCAGCGAGTTGATGCTTTTGGCTATGTCCACCTTCGTTCCTGAAGTTTTTATTTTATGCCCGAAACGCAAAATGAACGAATTAAAATCCTCCAATTTCTCGATATCGGGAACATCGTGCACACGATAAACAAACGTTTTGGCTTTTTTACCTTTCGGCACTTTCCCGATGTGCTCGGCAACGGTACGGTTGGCCAGCAACATAAATTCTTCGATCAGATGATTGGCTTCTTTCGATTCCTTAAAAT
>CAYUIY010000016.1:0-30140 GCA_964444915.1 uncultured Dysgonomonadaceae bacterium | reverse complement strand
AATAAATTCATAAAAACTGCACATTTTTGCATTTTTTGTGCATAAAATCACTCATTAATATGATAAATATAGCTGTTTTTGCGTCGGGAAATGGTTCAAATGCCGAAAATATCATTCGATACTTTAAAGAGAATGGAGAGATACGCGTGGCTCTTGTTTTATCGAACAAAAAAAACGCCTATGTACACACACGGGCAAAAAATTTAGGAGTTCCTTCTTATACCTTTTCTAAAGAGGAGTTTGACAAGGGAGATCCTGTTCTTCAAAAATTACAAGAATACCGGATCGATTTCATTGTATTGGCAGGATTTCTACTGAAAGTACCGGAGCCTATTCTGAAAGCTTATCCTCAACGCATTGTCAATATTCATCCGGCATTGCTACCTAAATATGGAGGGAAAGGCATGTATGGCGATCAAGTACATAAGGCAGTGATTCAAGCGGGGGAAAAGGAATCAGGGATTACCATTCATTGGGTAAATGAACATTACGACGAAGGTGAGATTATTTTTCAGGCACGATGTCCGGTTCTACCTTCCGACACACCCGAAGAATTGGCTCAACGAATACATAAACTAGAATACGAATATTATCCACAGATAATAGAAAAAATAGCAAAACGGGTTTGCGGAGGATTCGACGAAAAAACTTCGAATAGCAATAATAAATTGTAACCGAGAAAAAAACATATAAAAAAGTAAAATAGGGGAAAAAGTATTATCTTTGTTCTCGATTTGCGGCTGTGGCGTAATTGGTAGCCGCGCCAGACTTAGGATCTGGTGCCGAAAGGCGTGGGGGTTCGAGTCCCTTCAGCCGCACAGAGAGAAGATGCTGTTTTTAAAACAGCATTTTTTATCGCTTTTTTATTTCGATATCTCCCTGGAATGAGATGACTTGCCGATTGGGATCGGTTACATCGAGTCGAGCCGACCCATTCTCCCAAATATCAAGATATAAAACAATTTCTCGATCCGTATCGTGTGTCTTTATGCGCACCTGCCAATTCCCCTCCCGTTTTCCCTTGCTCACTTCGTACGCGAAATCAGTACTAGTAAACCTAATTCCTCCTTCCGTGGGATCCATAGGTGCCGTATAAGCACGTCCATAATAGGGCAAATAAGCAACAACAGTATCTTTAGATACTTTCAAATAATAATATGAACTCAAATAAATAGACCGGTATCCCGTTGGATATGCATACGTGGCTTTGAATGTAAATTCAAAGTCGTCTATTTTTTGACCGATTTCGGCAACTTTAACTTGTTTTTCAGCCGCAGTTTGGCCAGTTTTACACCCTGTTTGAAAAATCAAACCAAAAGAAAATACCAAAACAGCATAAAAAAATTGTCTTTTCATGTGAATGCCTCCTTTTTATTTAGGGCCAGTTATCCCTTTTTATAAACGCTCAATGTCCCTGTTTTGTTACAAAAAAGTAGGCATAAATGAAAAATAGTTGACGCAATAAATCAAAATAAATACACTAAAGATAAAGTAAAACGAATAAACCTGCCTTTTGCTTTCAACCAACGAATAATAATAGGCAATAAAAAAAGAGAGTAAAGCGAGTGTAAAAGTGAGCCAGAAAAGTGTATTAGCCCAATAAAAAATTTGCAAGAGAATGGCGCAAATCACGACAAAGCTAAGAAAACCCAATACTATTTGAGTTAACACCTTATCGCGTGACGATTTTTGGTTTACCATAATAATAAAGGTAAAAAGGAGTGCCAAAATCATCCCTGAGAATATCCATTGCGCAATAGAAAATTCAAAAAATTGGGTTATGGATATCCGAGTAATAAACTCGAAAGGAGCCATAAATTCCTCGAAACGTCCAAAAAAAACAAGCAAAGCAAATATCAACCAATAAACCAATCCGATACCTATGAGGGAAGCTACAAATGATTTAAATTTAAATCCCCTCATCATCCTTTCGCCTCGCCACCATAACGGTAAAAGAAGAAGGGCATAAATTTGAAAAACGCCGGCTATACCGATCAATACAGAAGACTGAAAAGAAAATAACTGGGGCTCGGTCTGATGATACGAGTTCAACAAAGGGAACAAAGCCAACAACAAAAAAATTACAGCCACAAAATCCGGCGTCATTACCAAAAAATAGGGATGAAGACTGAAAAGAAAAAGCGGAACAGCAAACGGCAAAATGGTGCGTCCTTTTATAATGGTAAACCGATGATTGAGATGCGAAATAATTGCCGCAATAGTAAAAATCGACAAAGTAGAAGCAGCAAAAGAAACGCGCGGGTCAGAAAAAAAAGGAGCAAGAAATTTCCAAACAAAGCCCGAATCGGGAAATTCGTTTTGAGAAATTTCTCCATTCAAAAACATCAACACACGCATGGCAATAACAACTATTACCACAACGAATCCCACAAAACGTCCACCAAGAATTTTATGTTTGAAATTCCTTACTGCTTTGTCCATCCCGTAACTGTAAAAACTTATTTTACAAACTGCAGAAGATCAAACCCGATATCTCCTCGAAAATACATGTTTTCAAAAGATATCTTTTTTATACTTTCGTATGATTTAGCCAATGCCTCTTGTAATGTATTGCCATATGAGGTCACTGCGATAACTCGTCCGCCTGATGTGCACACTCCTTCGTCGGTAAGAATTGTTCCTGCATGAAAAAGAATACTCTTGCTCACCTTGTCGAGCCCTTGAATCAGTTTTCCTTTTTCATAAGTTCCGGGATATCCGCCTGAAACAATCATCACCGTCACAGCAAAGCGATTGTCAATTTCAAGAGATTGTTTATCCAAAGTTTCCGTTACCACTCCGGAAAAAAGAGTTAGCAAATCCGACTTGATTCTGGGCATAACCACTTCGGCTTCGGGGTCACCCATCCTTACATTATATTCGATAACGTAAGGATCGCCGTCCACATTAATTAATCCGAAAAAAATAAATCCCTTATAATCGATCTTCTCTTCTCTTAACCCATTGATAGTAGGAATAATAATCCTTTTCTCTACTTTATTTTTAAACTCTTCATCTACAAACGGCACAGGAGAAACCGCTCCCATTCCGCCTGTATTTAATCCGGTATCACCTTCGCCTACACGCTTATAGTCTTTTGCTTCGGGTAATATTTTATACGATTTTCCGTCGGTAAGTACAAAAAAAGAACATTCGATTCCCGACAAAAACTCCTCAATGACCACCTTGCGACTCGATGCACCGAACATACCATTCAGCATTTCCCATAATTTTTGTTTGGCTTCATTCAAATCATTGATAATGAGCACTCCTTTCCCTGCAGCCAAACCGTCGGCCTTCAAGACATAAGGCGCTTGCAACGATTCAAGAAAACGATAACCTTCTTCCACAGTTTCAAGAGTAACAGTTGTATGTTGAGCCGTAGGAATATCGTGACGCATCATAAATTCCTTTGCAAAATCTTTGCTGCCTTCCAGCTGTGCTCCCTCCTTAGATGGCCCAATAACCGCAATATGACACAGGTCTTCGTCTTCTTGAAAATAATCGTAAATTCCCTGCACCAAAGGATCTTCAGGCCCTACAACCACCATATCAATATCGTTGTTGAGCGAAAATTTTTTAATACCGTCAAAATCGGTCACCTTTAAAGAAATATTCGTTCCTATTGCAGCCGTACCTGCGTTTCCCGGAGCTATATACAACTTATTCAGCTCCTTACTTTGCCTCATTTTCCAAGCAAGGGCATGTTCTCGCCCACCCGATCCCAACAGTAAAACATTCATATATTTACTTATTGATAGTTACAAACTAATTGTCATGAAATCGATTGACAAAGCTAATAAAAAATTACGGAAATTAAAGAGAAGTTTTTTACAAGCCCAATCTCAACAAAAAAAACTACTTTTGTATTAACTTACTTAAAAGAATTAAGATCAATAATGCTATAAACGGGATCGCAAACTATTTATTTGTTCCTACAAAAATTTTAGCACATGAAAAAATTACGACAATTATTACTTGTACTACTTGCAGGTTTTTACCTTGCTTATCTACCTACTCTCTATGCTCAACACAATGAGCAGTTAACTCTAGAGGAATTGATCCCGGGCGGAAAAAACTTTTACCGCTTCTATCCAAAAATTCCGGTTGAATATCAATGGCATGGAGATAACCTCATTGCATTAAAAAATGATTCGGCATGGATAATTAAAAATCCCGAAAAACCTTTCGAAACACAACTCTTTTTCACTTACAAAGATATTCAAAACACCTTATCCGAAAAAACTCAACCCGTTTACGACGTTATATTTGCTAAAAACAACTATCCTTTGGTGCGATTTTACACCTCAAGAGGAATCGGTATTTATCATCCTATAGAAAAACAGTGCAAAAGTTTTTTCACCTTGCTCCCACAGAGCAAAAATCACGAACTTTCACCCGACAATGCTTTTCTGGCATACACGAAAGGAAACAACCTGTATCTGCTAAATAACAACGGAGAAGAAACTAAAATTACTCAAGATGAAAACAAAAATATCGTCAGTGGCCAGGCAGTTCACCGCAACGAATTTGGTATAACAAAAGGTATATTTTGGTCTCCCGATAGCAAAAAACTAGCATTCTATCGCATGGACGAAACCGCCGTAACCGATTATCCGCTGGTTGATATTTCGGCTCGAGTAGCTCAACTCAAAACCATTAAATACCCCATGGCAGGAATGACAAGCCATGAAGTTACTATTGGAATTTTCGATACAACGACTCAGGAAACCGTATATCTGAAAACAGGATCGCCCAAAGACAAATATCTCACCAACATCGCGTGGAATCCGGATGGAAAATCCATTTACATTGCCGAACTCAATCGAGAACAAAATCACATGAAGCTTATCCAATACGATGCCGTTACAGGAAATCAAATCAAGATACTGTTCGAAGAAACACATCACAAATACGTCGAACCCCTTGCTCCTATTCTTTTTGTTCCAAACAATTCCGATCGTTTTGTTCGGCAAAGCAGAAACGACGGGTATAACCATCTTTACCTTCACGACTCCACGGGAAAATGCCTAAAGCAACTTACTTCAGGTGCTTGGGAAGTTACTGAAGTATTCGGATTCGACAAAAAAGGCCGATATCTTTTCTTTGCTTCCACACAACCTTCCCCTTTGGAAAGACACATCTACAGCGTAGATCTGAAAAACGGTAAAATCAGCTATTACACCTCTTCTCCCGGAATACATTCTATTGCACTAAGTATGTCAGGAAAATATTTTACAGACCGTTACTCGGCACACGACAATCCGGGAAAAATGGATCTTACGAATACCCAAACCAAAAAAACCGTAAATCTCTCCTCTGCCACCAATCCATTTACAGATTACGACATGCCTTTGGTGGAACAGGGATTACTGAAAGCAGCAGACAACAAAACCGATCTATATTATCGATTGATTAAACCAACGGATTTTGATCCCACAAAAAAATATCCTGCAATCATATATGTATACGGTGGACCTCATTCGCAATTGGTCAGCAACCGATGGCGTTATGGTTCAGGTGGGTGGGAAACCTATATGGCTCAAAAGGGATATGTGATCTTTGTGATGGACAATCGCGGTACATCCTATCGGGGAGCCGATTTCGAAAATATTACCCATCGATATCTGGGTATGGAAGAAACAAAAGACCAAATGAAAGGAGTGGAATTTCTCTGCGCCCTTCCTTATATGGACAAAAATCGGCTGGGTATTTATGGTTGGAGTTTCGGAGGCTTTATGACCATCAACATGCTACTACGGTATCCCAATACCTTTAAAGCCGGAGTAGCAGGCGGACCGGTTACCGATTGGAGATACTACGAAATAATGTATGGCGAAAGATATATGGATACACCGGAAGAAAATCCGGAAGGATATGGAGAATCGAGTTTACTGAACAAAGCAGACAAACTGAAATCAAGATTGCTTATTATTCATGGCGACCAAGATCCGGTAGTAGTATGGCAACATAGCCTGCAATTTTTGAACTGCTGCATCAAAGCCGGCACCCATCCCGATTATTTTGTTTATCCCGGACATGAACATAATGTGATAGGACACGATCGTGTTCATTTGCACGAACATATTGCACGCTATTTCGACGATTTTTTGAAATAAGAAAATTTCGACACTTGGCAATTATAGTTATCTTTGCGGTAATTATGCAACAAGAACTCTTTCCTTCGGAACAATTTACTTTTTTCAGCTTGGGTAGCGGTAGCTCCGGAAATTGTTATTATCTGGGTAACAGTCGTTACGGAATACTGATTGATGCGGGCATAGGACCTCGAATAACCAAAAAACGGCTTGCCGAATACGGTATCGATTTTTCTTCCATATATGCCGTTCTGATCACTCACGATCATTATGACCATATCAAATCGGTGGGTTACCTGGGAGAAAAACTCCATATTCCTGTTTATGCTACTCGAGAGGTACATGACGGCATTGCCAATTCTCCCCTTACAAAAACCCGGCTGAACGGCTCTACACGATACATCGAAAAAAGGGTGCCTTTCCGAATCGAGGATTTCAAAATCACCGCTTTTGATGTTCCTCACGACAGCATCGACAATGCAGGATATTTTTTTGAGTTCGACAAACACACGCTTACGTTGGCAACCGATGTGGGAAGTATCACCGAAGAAGTGGCACACTACATTTGCAAAGCCAACCATCTGATCATTGAAAGCAACTACGATGAGGATATGCTCAAAAACGGGCGTTATCCTTATCCCTTGAAACAGCGCATCGCCTCCGGATCAGGCCATCTGAGCAACCGACAAACTGCCGAATTTTTGGCTAAAAACTATTCATCGAAACTTCGCAATATATGGCTTTGCCATCTTAGCAGCAATAACAACCATCCCGACCTGGCATACCAAACGGTGGAAAAACAACTTGTTCAAAAAGGCATCAAAGTAGGAACAGAAGTATCGCTACAGGTACTGAAAAGAAATATGTTATCTCCAAAAACCAACTTTTAAACTTGCTGCGCTATGACGCCTGCCCCTCTTCTCTTGTTCACTTACAACCGTCCAACACACACAAAAAAAATGTTGGATGCATTACAGAAAAACCCGATGAGCAAAGAAAGTACCCTTTTTGTTTTTTCGGATGGGTATAAAAATGAGAAGGATCGCCAACAAGTTGAAGAAGTGCGAAGAATCATCCAATCCATTGATGGATTTAAAGACCTCCAAATCCAAGAAAATTCAGAAAACAAAGGATTAGCTGCCAACATTATAGAGGGTGTAACACGTATCGTCAACGAATATGGGAAAGTGATTGTTCTTGAAGATGATCTGATTACTTCACCTTTCTTCCTAACCTTTATGAACAATGTCTTGAATAAATTTGAAAAAGAAGAAAAAATCGGACATGTACATGGTTATTGTTATCCTAATCTAGGACTTCCGGACCTTTTTTTAATTAAATGGACAGGCAGCTGGGGATGGGGGACATGGGAAAGAGCATGGAAATATTTTAATCCCGACGGCGAATATCTTCTTTACGAGTTAAAAAGAAGAAAACTGACCAAAACATTCGATTTTAACGGAAGTTATCCGTACACACGTATGCTATACCGACAGGTGAAGGGTGAAAACGATTCATGGGCTATTCGATGGAATGCCTCTCTTTTTTTGGCCGATATGCTTTCTGCCAACGCAGGCAAATCGTTGGTACAAAACATCGGCTTCGATGGAACAGGTACACATAGTGGCAACAAAAACATTTATGTTACCGATTTATACAAGGGGGAACTCATGACAGAAGTGACAGAAATTAAAGAAAACGAAAATGCCCGAAAAGCATTTGAAAGATACTATAGAAAGACCAACTCTTTTTGGGCTAAAGTCAAAAGAAGACTCGTAAAATGAATATCCTTTTCATCAGTACATCTGATTTACATGGCGGAGCTGCTATTGCAGCTTTCCGACTAATGAATGCTTTGCAAACGGAGGGGATGAACATTAAAATGCTTGTGCGGGATAAACGTTCCTCCAATAGAAATGTGATTGAAGTCGGCAATAAAAACAAAAATAAGTGGAATTTTCTTTGGGAACGGGGAAAAATATTCTTAGCAAATCGTTTTTCTCAAAAAAATCTTTTCGACATATCTATTGCCAATACCGGTGTTTCTGTGACCACGCTCCCCGAATTTCAGCATGCCGATATCATCCATCTGCACTGGATCAATCAGGGTATGTTATCTTTAAAAGAGCTGAAAAATATTTTTACTTCAGGGAAAAAAGTGGTATGGACCATGCACGACATGTGGCCTTTTACCGGTATCTGCCACCATGCAGGCGATTGTACAAATTATCAACAGGCATGCGGTTTCTGTCCCTATCTTGTTGGCGCCACACCTCGTGACCTTTCAAACAAAATTTTCAAACAGAAACAAGTTGCTTATTCGTCGGGGAATATCACCTTTGTAACCTGCAGCAACTGGTTGAAAGACCTTGCCAAAAAAAGTCCGCTCACCACAAATCACACTGTGGTTTCGATACCTAACCCCATCGACACCCGACACTATTGCCCAAAAGATAAAATCGGTGTGCGCAAAAAATTGCAATTGCCTCTCGATAAAAAAATCGTATTATTTGCTGCCGTAAAAATATCCGACAAACGCAAAGGCATAGATTACCTCATTGAGGCAAGTCGACTAATGAAACAACACACCGATAATGTTCTTTTTCTTACTGCAGGCAACAATGGAAAAGAAATTGCTAACCAACTCGCATTGCCCGCTCACAGCATGGGATTTGTTGCTCCCGAAAACATGCCCGATGTATATAATGCCGCCGACGTGTTTGTTACCCCTTCATTGCAGGAAAATCTGCCCAACACCATCATGGAGGCTATGGCATGCGGCACACCCTGCGTAGGATTTCGCATCGGTGGTATTCCTGAAATGATCGACCATTTAAAAACAGGTTACATAGCCGAATACAAAAATGCAAACGATTTGGCTAAAGGCTTGTTTTGGACATTATTTGAAGCCGATACCGCGACCCTTTCTGTCAATGCTCGGGAAAAAACATTGAAATCATACGCTCAAGAAAAAATTGCCCAACAATATAAAAAGATATATGACCAACAGCCTTAGTCACATAAATACAAAAAAATTATCTGTAATAACGGTTACCTACAATGCCGAACACACATTGGAACGGACAATGAAAAGCGTGAAGGAGCAAACCTATCCTTCCATTGAGCATATCATTGTGGACGGAAAATCAAATGACGGAACAGTTGCTCTGATTCACCGATATGAAAACGAACAATTAAAATGGATGAGTGAACCCGACAAAGGACTCTATGATGCCATGAACAAAGGCGCTAAGATGGCAACGGGCGATTATCTTTGCTTTTTAAATGCCGGCGACACTTTTTACAATGTCAATACCGTGGAAAAAATGTTCACGGCTATTGATGAGGACTATTTCCCCGACATTCTCTATGGGGAAACGGCAATTGTAGACGACAACTGCCAATTTTTGCATATGCGCCGTTTGCAAGCGCCAAAAAACCTCACATGGAAAAGCTTTAAACACGGTATGGTGGTATGTCATCAGGCATTTATTGTAAAACGCGAACTCTTTGAACCCTATGATCTATCTTATCGGTTCTCGGCCGATTTCGACTGGTGCATTCGCATGATGAAAAAGGCAAAAATCATTTACAACACCGGCATGATTTTAGTCAATTATCTCAATACCGGCATGACCACTGCTAATCGAAAAGCCTCCTTACGTGAGCGTTACCACATCATGGAAAAACATTACGGAAAGGTTTCAACCTTTCTATACCATATCTGGTTTGTTGTTAGAGCTATTATTAAACCGGAGAAATAAAGAAAAATATGACGAGTAAGCGAAGGAAACTAAAAGTAGAAGAACTCAACCGAATTGGTATTGAAGAATTTCAGTCTGCAAAAAAAATCCCCTTAGTGGTAGTGCTCGATAATGTGCGCAGCCAAAACAACATTGGTTCGGTTTTTCGTACGTGCGATGCTTTCAGAGTGGAAGAGATTTTGCTTTGCGGAATCACAGCCACACCCCCCAACGCCGAAATCCATAAAACGGCACTCGGCGCCGAAGATTCAGTAAAATGGAGATATTTTCATGAAACTTTGCAAGCAGTGCGTGAACTCAAAGCAAATGAATACACGGTTTTTGCGGTCGAACAGACCAAAAACAGCATTTCTCTCGAAAAATTAAAGATAAATAAACACGGTAAATATGCCATTATTCTTGGTCACGAAGTACATGGTGTTCAACAGGAAGTGATTGATATTTCGGATGGAAGCATCGAAATTCCACAGTATGGCACCAAACATTCGCTTAATATATCGGTTGCAGCAGGAATCGTAATATGGGATTTCTTTAAAATGTTAAAATAAAATTTATCGAATGAAATAAGAAATTTACTTCATCTCTTAATCATCCATATCTGACCTATAAATCGTCTTTTCTTCTAGCAATTTTATACCCATTAATATTTGAAAAGAAGAATTTATTAAATTTGCAACATTAAAGTCATAAAATGGCGGGAAACTTCCCCCGATGAATCGCTAACAATTTAAAAAAAATCCAATGAAAAAAACCGCTTTAATCACCGGCATCACAGGACAAGACGGATCGTATCTTGCCGAGCTGTTAATCGAAAAAGGCTACGAAGTGCATGGAACACTGCGTCGTTCCTCCTCGTTCAATACCAGCCGCATCGAACATCTATATTTTGAAGAATGGGTGCGCGACATGCGCCAACAACGCCTCGTTAATCTACATTATGCAGACATGACCGATTCAAGTTCGCTAATACGCATTATCCAGGACATTCAACCCAACGAGATTTATAATCTGGCAGCTCAAAGCCATGTGAAAGTGAGCTTCGATGTGCCAGAATATACTGCCGAAACCGATGCAGTAGGAACCCTCCGTTTGCTGGAAGCTGTGCGCATTTTGGGACTACAAAATAAAACCCGTATTTATCAAGCTTCCACTTCCGAACTCTTCGGCTTGGTGCAAGAAATACCCCAACGAGAAACTACACCATTTTATCCCCGCAGTCCCTATGGCGTAGCCAAGTTGTACGGCTATTGGATTACCAAAAACTACCGCGAATCGTATGGTATGTTCGCAGTAAACGGCATCCTGTTTAACCATGAAAGCGAACGTCGAGGGGAAAATTTCGTGAGCCGAAAGATTACCCTTGCTGCAGCCCGTATTGCACAAGGCTTGCAGGACAAATTGTATCTCGGAAATTTAGATGCAAAACGCGACTGGGGCTATGCCAAAGACTACGTAGAGTGCATGTGGTTGATGCTGCAACACGATAAACCCGAAGATTTTGTGATTGCCACCGGTCAGATGCACAGCGTCAGAGAATTCTGCACCTTGGCTTTTTCCGAAGCCGGGATAGAGCTCCAATGGGAAGGGGAAGGAATTGATGAGAAAGGAATTGATAAAGCTACCGGACAAACACTAGTGGAAGTCGATCCCAAATATTTCCGTCCGGCAGAAGTAGAACAACTTCTGGGCGATCCAACCAAAGCAAAAAATGTATTGGGCTGGAATCCACAAAAGACTTCGTTCGAGGACCTGGTAAAACTCATGGTAAAACATGACATGGAATTTGTAAAAAAATACTGATCATAGGAAGGGTTATGAAAAAACAATCAAAAATCTACGTGGCCGGTCATCGCGGCTTGGTGGGATCGGCAATTTGGAAAAAATTGAAAGAAAAAGGGTATACCCATCTTATAGGGCGTACCCACAGTGAGTTGGATTTATTGGATGGCGAAGCCGTAAAACATTTTTTCGACAAGGAACAACCCGAATATGTATTTCTTGCAGCTGCTTATGTGGGTGGTATTGTCGCCAACAACACTTATCGCGCCGACTTCATTTATCGGAATTTGGAGATACAAAATCATGTAATTGGTGAGAGTTTTCAACATAACATCAAGAAACTCCTTTTTCTGGGAAGCACCTGTATTTATCCTAAAGAAGCACCTCAACCTATGAGTGAAGAGGCTTTACTGACTTCCCCCCTTGAATATACCAATGAACCCTATGCTATTGCAAAAATCGCAGGACTAAAAATGTGCGAGAGTTTCAACATCCAGTACGGCACAAATTACATTGCCGTAATGCCGACAAATCTTTATGGACCAAACGATAACTTCGACCTGGAAAAAAGTCATGTTTTACCAGCTATGATTCGAAAAATCCATTTGGGAAAATGCCTGATGAACAACAATTGGGACAGTCTGCGAAAAGATCTGGATAAAAGACCTGTCGAAAACGTTTCAGGAAAAAGCCCGAAAGAAGAAATACTCGCTATCTTAGAAAAATACGGTATTTTTAACGATAAAGTGGTGTTATGGGGTACCGGGAAACCTATGCGTGAATTTCTCTGGAGCGAAGAAATGGCCGATGCATGTGTCTTCATCATGGAAAACGTGGATTTTGCCGACTTGGCAAAAGGCAAAAAAGAAATCCGCAATTGCCATATCAATATCGGTACCGGCAGAGAAATCAGCATCTACAACCTCTCTCAATTAATTAAAAAAACCATCGGTTACGAAGGGAATATCGTTTTCGATCCATCCAAACCCGATGGAACAATGCGCAAACTAACAGATGTCTCTAAATTACATGCATTGGGATGGCACCACAAAATAGAAATTGAAGAAGGGGTGGAAAAAATGTACTCCTGGTATGTTGGGGAGTAACCATTTTGTTACTCCTTGACTTTTTCTTTATATATTCCCCACAAATTCATTATACCACGAACGTAAGCAATTGTTTCGTCTCCACGAAAATATCCCATTTTACACACCGGATCTTCATAATACTGTTTCAATCGTTTCAACTGTAAATATTTCTCCACATTTCCATCCCATACATCTTTGTCGGCGCCATACTTCTCGGCAAGTGCACGGGCATCTAATACATGCCCAATTCCCCCATTATAGGCCGCTAACGCTATTTTTATACGTTCCATTACATCTTCTATCGAAGAAAATGAAACTAGCAATTTTTTCAAGTATTCGGCCCCTACTTTTATATTCATTTCAGGATCGAACAGCAAATTACCCCGTACACCAAAATTTGCAGCCGTCGCCGGCATTAACCCCATAATTCCTCCGGCTCCTGTCCATGCCCGACTTTGGGGATCAAACGAAGATTCATGATAAGCAATTGATGCTAACAACCGCCAATCAATACCAAATTCTTTACCATATTTTTTAAAATAGTTATCGAAAGAAGAAATTTGTCCCGGCCTTAAGAAAATCACGAGCGAAGAAAGCCCTCCATCTGCCAGCCTTTTTGCTTCTTCGAAATACCTTTTAGTAATACGCTGATAGGTCGGCTCAACATTCACACGGGCAAACCAGCTGTTGAGTGAATCGGCTAGCACAGGCGTAGTTTTACGCACTGCCCACGACGAACGTTGCTCGAAACTTACCGCCAAACTCACATCTATATTTCGAAAATAGGTTCTGTTAAGACGCGCTACGTATTCATCGGCAATCGTATAATCGATCTCACGATTTGCCACCATGCGGATAAGATCTTCCACTACAATCGTATCTTTATCTACATCTTTGATAATAATGCCCCCACCCAGTTCTTCGTTTAAATTCACCAAACGGTCATAATACTTGGTTCCCGCTTTCACATATACTTCCTTCCCAATCAATTGAGTGACATCTTTCAATAAGGTATCTCCTTTTTCCGACCGCTGCACCAATACTTGATGCGAAACCTGCGATAATCCACAATAAATAAGGGAATCTTTCAGGCTGTTATCCACAGGAACATCGTAAGCAATAACATCGCCTTCGTCGTTATTCAACATGCTTACCAATGCCTCGGAATTATGAGCAAGAACCACCTCGGGAATTAAACTGTGTTTATCGCAAAAATCTTTAATCATTTCGTAATGATATCCCATCGGCTGATCACGGTAGATAAAATACGATGTGGAAGTATTCAGTGTCAGTACCCTGAGCGTGTCTCGCTCAATAATTTGAGAAAAATCATACTCTGAAGCTTTCTTGCTACCCTCTTTGCAAGAAATCGATATCACTGCGAGAAGCGCCATTGCACAATGCTTCAAAAAAGCATGCATCTGTTTCTTCTTCATTCTTATATGATCTAAAAATTTGGCCACAAAGGTACAAAAAATCTTCACCTTCACCCACTGCTTATGCAATCTACATTGCCTAAGTATGTTGCTGAATTCGGAACAAATCAACAGATATTCACATAAACTCACAAAAAATCTTTACTTTTGCAAAAAAGAAGACAGGCAATATCTAACAACAACGTAAATGAAATACCGAATACTTTCCCTGTTGCTAATGATTCTTTTTGAAGGAATTGTAACCATTCCCCAGGCGAAAGGGCAAAACCAAACTTGGCGTGAATATCTTGAACAATTAACCGAAGAAGGAATGGACGAAGCAAACATTGAGAATATGTATGAAGAACTTATTTTCCTCGAAAGCAATCCAATAAACCTGAATACAGCAACACGAGATGAATTGCAACGATTTCCACTTTTTTCGATTGATCAGGCATTGGCGGTTGCCGATTTTCTGGAGAAAAACCGCCCTGTTTACACTGTCTTTGAATTACGAAATGTCGTCGCATTGGATTATGCTACAATAGAGCGAGTACTCCCTTTTTTTTATGCAGGAGAAACAACACAAAAACAAAAGACTTTCCGCGAAATAATAAAAATTGGCAGAAACGAGATTCAAAACCGTTTCGATAAAACCCTAACGCAACGTGCCGGTTACAAACATTTCTCAGACAGTATTCTCGCACGTTATCCAAACAGAAAATACCTCGGAGAAGATTTTTACACTTCGCTAAAATATTCATTTACATACAAGGATAAAATCCAATTCGGTCTCGTGGGGGAAAAAGATGCCGGCGAACCTTTCTTGAAAGCAAATTATCCAAAAGGATATGATCATTACGGCTTTCATCTGATCGTACGCGATAAAGGGATACTGAAAACGCTGGCTGTCGGCGACTACCGATTGTCTTTTGGGCAAGGATTGGTTCTGAACAACGATTTCATGCTTTCAAAAACCGGAACATCCACCACAGTAATTCGCACTACCATTGAACCTAAACGCCATTTTTCAACCGCCGAAAACGGATTTTTCAGGGGTGCAGCAGCAACAATGAAAATAAAAAATATTTCATTTACAACATTTTATTCCGATAAATACATTGATGCTACTATTTCCAAAGAAGGAGATATAACCTCATTCAAGACCGATGGTTACCACCGCGTCCCGTTAGATATGGAAAAGAAAAACAACACACGTGAAAAAGTAACAGGTGTGAATGTAAATTATCGAAACAATCGGCTGCAGATCGGGATAAACGGATTATACCACTGTTTCAACCGCATGTACAACCCCGTATTGCACGATTACAATACTTATTATCTGCGCAACAAGGAAAATATAAATGGGAGCGTGGATTATTATTACCGTTTTTCCCGTTTCGTTTTTGCCGGCGAAACTGCTTTCTCGAAAAACGGTGGCAGGGCAACACTCAACGCATTGGAATGGAAGCCAACAACACCTCATATTGGTTCTGTGTCGGTACTTTACAGAAACTATTCAAAGGCATACCAAGCATTATATGCAAACGCATTTTCAGAAGGAAGCAACGTACAAAACGAGGAAGGTCTGTATCTTTGTTCCACGTTTTATCCTTTTCCCTGTGCTTCATTGACAATATTTGCCGACATTATTCGATTCCCTTGGCTTCGATATAACATCAACGATCCATCGTCGGCTATCGATTATTACGCCATGGCAACTTACTCTTTTTCGAGAACCTCTATCATCGACATCCGCTATAAATTAAAACGGAAAAAGAAAAATGCATCGTATCCCGACGAAAAAACAACATCGGTCTTGCCTTATATCACACATAAACTTCGTTTACGATATGTCGATACCTTCAAAAACAAATGGAACATGCGAACTACAATTGACATGAATATGTATCAGATAAAATACTTCCCGAAGGAATATGGATATATGATCTCACAAAACATAGGATATCGCAACAACAGCAAACTCACAGGGGATTTTTTTGTAGGTTATTTCCACACCAACACCTACAACACTCGGGTATATTCCTATGAACGTAATATATTAAACACGTTTTACATGCCATCGTTCTACGGCAAGGGGATCCGTCTGGCGCTTTCAGCACGTTTTGCTATTCTTCAAAACTTGACTTTCTCTCTCAAAGGAGGATTCACACAATATTCAGACAGAGATGGTATTGGTTCAGGTACAGAACAAATTGATGGGAACAGACGCACTGACATTTACACCTACTTGCGCTGGAAATTTTAAGAATATCTTAAAAAGAAATTTTGGCATATAATTTGACCTTTATATTATAAGTAAACGGGGAAAAGCAAAAAAATATGAAATACCTTCTTATTTTACTCGTCGGCTACTTAGCCGGTACGATGACCGGCCTTATCGGCGCAAGCGGAGTAATGGTGATAGTGCCGGCTTTGGTTTTACTCGGCTTGGAATAGTTATGATAATCACTAAGCGCTAAATGTTTTTAAAGTTACATCATCGCCATCGAAAACAGCATAGGAAAAATAACGAATCCAATCACCTAGAATAATCACACGCGATTGTTCGGCAATGGGCAGATCAAGCATAATATGCCGATGACCGAAAATAAAATAATTAATATCGGGCATTTCCTTGAGCTTTTCTTTCGCAAAAAGTACCAAGTATTCTTTGTCTTCACCTAAGTAGTCAACCCATCCTCCGTTTTTCCGGCTGTGATTAGACCATGCGTGTGCCAGAGGAACCGTCAACCCGGGATGAATAGCAGAAAAAAGAAAACGCAAGAACTTACTGTGAAACAATTTGCGTAACAACCGAAATCCCGGTGAATCATCTCCCAACCCGTCGCCATGCGCAATAAAAAACTTTTTTCCATTCCATTCGGCAATAAACGGCTCAAAATGAAGAATCATTCCACACTCTTTCGTAAGATAATCGGTAAGCCAAATATCATGATTACCAATAAAGAAATGCACTTCTATTCCTGAATCGGTTACTTCGGCCAATTTCCCAAGTACACGCGTATAGCCCTTCGGTACCACATACTTATATTCAAACCAATAGTCAAAAATATCACCCAAAAGAAAAATCGCCTGAGCATCTTGTTTGGCAATGTCAAACCATCGGCATAATTTCCGCTCAATTTCAATAGAATCGGCATGCCATTTCGACCCCAAATGTGCATCTGCAAGAAAATATATTTTTTTTCCCGAACCCATCTGTTCTATTCTTATTTTTTTCACGAGAAAACAGAAGCGTTGTCTCTTTTACATCATCCCTAATTCTAACCTAGCTTCATCGCTCATCATCGACTGATCCCAGGGTGGATCAAAAGTAAGATTTATCTCTACATGATTCACCTCGGGAATGGATTCAATCTTCATTTGCACATCCGAAAGGATAAAATCAGAAAGAGGACAAGCAGGTGAAGTAAAAGTCATTTCTATAGTTACATTGTTGTTTTCATCCACATCCACATCATAAATCATTCCCAAATCGTAAATATTTACAGGGATTTCTGGATCGTATACAGTACGAAGCAAGGTCACGATTTGATCTTGTATTTTCTGAAGTTCTGTATTCATTGTTGTTTGTTTGTACTTTAAAAAATAGTTTCTTACTAAACGAATTTTTGTACTTATTGTTTATTCCGACTCATCAAAAAAGCATCTTTATAAAAATCAGATCACCCCTTCATCTGCAAAACTATAATAGGTATGATCGGTTACAATAAGATGGTCGAGCAGCACAATATCCATATACCGAGCGGCTTCTTTGAGCTTTTTTGTAAGCTGCACATCGTTGCCACTTGGAACACAATTGCCGGATGGATGATTATGAGCCAAAATAATACCTGACGCATATTTATTGAGTGCCTCACGCAAAATAAGACGGATATCAACTACCGTTCCGGCTATGCCACCCCGACTAACTTGCATATTGTCAACCACCTGATTGGCACGATCCAACAACAATGCCCAAGTTTCTTCGTGATTAAGATCAATGAAAATGGAAGAAAAAATATCGTAAGCATCTCTCGATGAAAGAATCTTTTTTCGTTCCGCGACGCCTGACTCTTTTCGCCTCTTTCCCAGCTCCATAGCAGCTACTATGGCAACAGCTTTGGCTGTTCCAATGCCACGAAAATTGTTGATCAGATCATTCACCGTAAACTTAGCCAATTTACCCAGATCGTTATCGGCTTTTTGCAAAATACGTTTACTTAATTCAACGGCGCTTTCCTTATCATTTCCCGAACCAATAAGAATCGCCAACAATTCGGAATTAGAAAGAACAGAAGCACCTTTCATTAATAGTTTTTCGCGTGGGCGGTCTTCTTTTGCCCATTGTTTGATGGAAATTTTCGTGGAATCGGAAGAGGTCATAATTCAATAAAACAATTAAAAATATAAAAAGAACATCATCACGCCGATGTCCTTTTCTCTATCAATTTATTTATAAAGCATGTTCATTCTTTTACCCGCTCCACATATGTGCCACTTCGGGTATCTACTTTTACTTTATCGCCTGTATCGACAAACAATGGCACGCGTATTTCTGCGCCCGTTTCTAAAGTAGCAGGTTTTAACGCGTTGGTCGCTGTGTCTCCTTTCAAACCAGGTTCTGTGTAAGTTACTTCAAGAACAACATGAGTGGGCACTTCAGCAGTCAAAATTGTATCTGTATCGGCATGTACCTGTGCTTCTACTATATCGCCTTCCTTAAGGAAATCAACCCCCTCGATCTGTTCGGCAGGAATAGAAACTTGATCAAAAGTTTCGGTATTCATAAAATGATATCCCATTTCGTCCTTGTAAAGAAATTGAAATGGACGACGTTCAATACGAACCTCGTCTACTTTTACACCTGCCGGGAATGTTTTATCAATCACACGCCCTGTTGTTACATTTTTTAATTTCGTCCGCACAAAAGCAGCCCCTTTACCGGGTTTCACATGAAGAAATTCCACAATAAAATAATATTGCCCATCGATATCGATGCACATCCCGTTTCTGAAATCAGCTGTTGTTGCCATAAATTATGGTTATAATCAATATTAAATTTTTTGTTTTGCAAGCAAAAGTAACTATTCCCTCTTAAAAAACCAAATCTCTATCTCATGCTAAATAAATATAGATTCAACTCTAATAAAGCCATTATCAAAAGATTCCACCTTTTCTTTTTGCTTCGATTTATGCAATGTAAGATATAAATTTGTATTTTTGTGTTTTCAAAATGAAATTATTAATATGTCTGATTCGATAGAACAAAAATTAGTTATCTATAATACGCTTACTCGAAAAAAAGAAGTTTTCGAACCCTTGCATCCTCCACACGTAGGCCTGTACGTATGCGGACCCACCGTATATGGGGATCCACATCTAGGTCATGCAAGGCCGGCAATCACTTTCGATTTACTGTTCCGATATCTCAAATTCATCGGATATAAGGTGCGCTATGTACGCAACATTACCGATGTAGGACATCTGGAAAACGATGCAGACGAAGGAGAAGACAAAATCGAAAAGAAAGCTCGCTTAGAACAGCTCGAACCGATGGAGGTAGCTCAATACTATACACTTCGTTATCACAAAGCAATGGAAGCCCTTAATGTGCTTCCACCATCGATAGAGCCTCGCGCTTCGGGTCATATCATTGAGCAAATAGAAATGGCCAAAGCCATCCTGGATAATGGCTTTGCCTACGTGAATAACGGATCGGTATATTTCGATGTAGAAAAATACAACCAATACTACCAGTATGGTAAACTTTCGGGACGGAATATCGAAGAACTGCTCGAAAATACACGCCGGT
This sequence comes from uncultured Dysgonomonadaceae bacterium, assembly GCA_964444915.1. Lineage (GTDB taxonomy): Bacteria > Bacteroidota > Bacteroidia > Bacteroidales > Dysgonomonadaceae > Anaerorudis. The sequence goes on along the minus strand of CAYUIY010000016.1, from coordinate 10,178 downwards.
TGGAAGGTCAACAGGAAAAACGCAAAAGCTACGATTTTGCGCTTTGGAAAAAAGCAGCTCCGGAGCACATTATGCAATGGCCCTCGCCTTGGAGCAAGGGTTTTCCGGGCTGGCATCTGGAATGTTCTGCTATGAGCATTAAATACCTCGGCAAAGAATTCGATATTCATGGTGGAGGGATCGATCTGTTATTTCCTCATCACGAATGCGAAATGGCTCAAAATACAGCCGCAGAAGGATCTCCCGCTGTTAAGTACTGGATGCACAACAACATGATTACTATAAACGGTCAGAAAATGGGCAAATCGTTAGGAAATTTTATTACCCTCGAAGAGTTTTTTACCGGCAATCATCCATCATTGGAACAGTCTTATTCGCCTATGACCATACGGTTTTTCATTTTGCAGTCTCATTACCGCAGTACGTTAGATTTCAGCAATGAAGCTCTACAAGCATCAGAAAAAGGATTAAAACGATTGTTAGAAGCATACAATATAATCGAAAAAATACCGGTAAGCGACGCATCAACAGTTAACCTCAAGGCCTTACGCCAACAATGCTTCGATGCGCTCAACGATGACCTGAACTCTCCGGCCCTCATCGCCAATTTGTTTGAGGCAGCACGCATCATTAATGCTGTAGCAAGCAATACAGAAAAAGTAACAGCCGAAGATAAAACCGAACTAAAAAAACTCTTCGACGACTTTTTATTCACGATTTTGGGGATTCAAAACGAAGACAAAAACAACGATTTCAGATACGAAACGTTTGCAAAAGCTATCGATATCCTGTTAACCATCCGTCAAGAAGCCAAACAACGAAAAGATTGGACAATGGCAGACAGAATACGTAACGAACTGATCGCTTTGGGATTCGAAATCAAAGATACCAAAGACGGTTTCGAATGGAAATTGAAATAATATGCAAATTATTTTATCTCCGGCTCTTTCAACCCAAGAGCGATTGACTTTTGTAAGATAAGACAATTACTAAAATGACCGAAAAGAGAGCAACATTTGTATCGAAAATAGGAATGGTAGCCGCCGCAGCAGGCTCTGCTGTTGGCTTGGGTAATATCTGGCGTTTCCCGAGCCAAGCAGCCGGCGGAGGGGGCGCTATCTTTATTCTGGTTTATATCGGTTGCGTATTGTTTTTCGGCATCCCCCTAATGACAGCCGAATTTATAATAGGTCGTTCTTCTAGAGCAAATACGGCAGGAGCTTTTCGCAAATTAGCACCAAGTACACCGTGGGTGTGGATTGGGCGTTTGGGGGTACTTACCGGCTTTGTGATCATGGGTTTTTACATGGTAGTTTGCGGATGGACGCTCGATTATATATTTCAATCACTAACGGGACAATTATTCGCCGTTAAAGATTACACCGCCAACTTTGCACAATTGCAGGAAAATCACCTGAAACAGACCCTATTGACGACGATTTTCATTATTTTGACGGCTCTCTTTACGTTATCGGGTGTGAGAAGGGGAGTAGAAAAATCCTCTAAAGTATTTATGCCAATCCTTTTTCTCCTTCTTATCATTTTAGGAATCCGTGCAGTTACTCTTCCCGGATCATCAGAAGGATTGACTTTTTTATTTAAGCCCGAAATAAAAAACGTAAAATCTACCGTTTTTCTTGATGCAATGGGACAGGCCTTCTTCTCGCTTTCTATCGGGATGGGATGCATGACAACATACGCATCCTACTTCAGAAACGATGTAAACTTGACCAAAACGGCCGTTCAAGTTTCCGTTCTCGATACCTTGGTAGCTATTCTGGCAGGAGTGGTTATTTTTCCTTCTGCTTTTGCACTAACGACAAACCCTGATACGATTATTTCCGATCTGGTAGCCGGTGGTCCCGGTTTATTATTCATCACCATACCCCGATTGTTCGACCAAATGTCGTTATCGGTACTGTGGTCAACATTCTTTTTTGTTCTTCTGGCTCTTGCAGCAATCACCTCTACCATCTCATTAATGGAAGTAACCACTATTTATATCCAAGAAGAATACCGCATTTCGCGAAAAAAAGCAACATTTTTTGTGTGCATCGGTGTATTCATTACAGGAACCATCTCATCCTTTTCACCGGAATTCTTCAATTTATTGGATTATGCTTCGGCAAAGCTCATGCTCCCTATCGGAGGGTTCTTTATTTCACTTTTCGTGGGGTGGTATCTCGATCAAAAACTGATTATGGCTCAAATCACTAATAAAGGAGCTATTAAATACGGTATGGGATTTCTTAAGGGATACATTTTTATTCTCCGATACGTAGCTCCCACAGCAATTTTAGCCATATTTCTCTATGGGTTGTTGTCATAAAAACTTAAAAGAAAATTTTATCTGAAAACAGAACGAAAAATAGTTTATAAATCAAAGTCTTTTCATAAAAAAGGTTGATAAAAAAGTTTACCGAGAGGGTTTTGCTCTTCCTCCAAAATGTATTACTTTTGCGTAAAATAATGAAGGAAATCCATGCAATATAAACTATTTCCACCTGACAAACTGCAAACCACCATTACCCTCCCCCCTTCAAAAAGCATTAGCAACCGCTTGCTGATTCTGAATGCCTTAAGTTGTAGTCCCCACCCCATTGAAAACCTATCTAACTGCGAAGATACGCAAGTACTTATTGACGCTTTTAAATCCGACTCCAACATTTTCGACGTTAAAGGGGCGGGAACAGCTATGCGTTTTTTGACCGCATTCCTGGCTGAAATGGAAGGAGAATGGATCATTCGGGGGAATAAGCGTATGCACGAACGTCCCATCTATCCATTGGTTAACACTCTTATCGCTTTAGGAGCCGAGATTGAATATTTGGGAAAAGAAGGGTACCCCCCCCTAAAGATAAAAGGTAAACATCTGGAAGGGGGCGAAGTGTATCTTTCGGGTAATATGAGTTCGCAATTTGTATCGGCATTGCTGATGATCGCTCCCAAGATGGACAAAGGGCTCATCATTCACCTTGAAAACGAAGTGATATCGAAACCTTACATTCATCTAACTCTTGGCTTGATGGAAAAATACGGAGTGAAAGCGAGATGGGAAGGAAAAGATATCAGTGTAAAACACCAAGAATATGTTCCAACCCCTATCAAAGTAGAAGCCGATTGGTCAGCAGCATCGTATTGGTATTCAATAGCGTCGTTGATCCCGAAAGCAGAGGTAACGCTGCTAGGATTAAATCAAAACAGCTTACAAGGAGATTCCAACCTTGTCAATCTCTTTCCTGATCTTGGTGTTTCAACTGAATTCATCCCCAATGGAGTAATCATTCGAAAAACCAAAAAATCAACCAAAAAGTTCTTTCACGATTTTGTTAATGAACCAGATCTTGCACAAACTTTTGTAGTTGCCTGCTGTTTATTAAATGTTCCATTTTTGGTTTCGGGAGTGCAAAGTCTTAAAATAAAAGAAACCGATCGAATTAATGCATTAAAAACGGAATTATTAAAACTTGGCTATGTGTTGAAAGATGACAACGAATACAGAATGTTGGAATGGGGTAACGAAAGATGTTTCCCGCAAAAAGACGCTGTTATCGAAACCTATAACGATCATCGAATGGCAATGTCTTTTGCTCCAGCGTGTATACCATTCGGATCGGTAATTATCGATAATCCGAGGGTTGTTGCAAAATCGTATCCCGGCTTTTGGGATGATCTAAAAAAAGCAGGTTTTACCATACAAGAAAAAGAAAATTAAAATGCAAAGTCTGTTTATATTTCTAGGAATTATCGTTTCTTTCGTGATCGCACTTCATATCTGGAATTCGAGCCAGCGAAAAAAAGGAAATATAGAAGAAAACAAGTCTGAAACACCACTTATTGAAGGGGGGTGCTGTGGAATGCATGAAGTTTGCGAACGCAACAATCTGATGGCCGCATTCCATCAAAAACCGGAATATTTTGACGACGAAGAACTTGACCAATATAGAGGGAAAGACTCTGCCGATTATAATGAAGAACAAACAGAAAAATTCCGGGAAATTTTCTATTCGCTTCTTGATGAAGAAAAACACCAATGGATACACAGCTTGCGACTACGTGGAATTTCCATCCCCGATCAGATGAAAGATGAGGTGCTGATGGTTATTAATGACTTGCGCACACGAAAAACACATGCCTGATATTTATTAAAGCATGAATTTATTGGAACTATTTGATTATGCTTTTTTTCGCAATGCGCTATGGGGTAGCCTTTTTGCCAGTATAGCTTGCGGAATGATCGGAACATATGTGGTTTCACGCCGATTGGTATTTATCAGTGGGGGTATTACTCATGCTTCGTTCGGAGGATTGGGAATCGGATTTTATTTCGGATTAAATCCTATTCTTTCAGCCATGGCTTTTTCTGTTCTTTCGGCATTCGGGATTGAATGGCTATCTACTAAAGAAGGTGTACGTGAAGATTCGGCAATAGCTGTTTTCTGGTCCTTAGGTATGGCTTTAGGAATTATCCTTACTTTTCTATCTCCTGGATATGCACCCAATTTGTCTGAATATCTTTTCGGCAATATTCTCACCATCACTAAGTCCGATATTTGGGCACTTTCTGTTCTATGTGTTTTACTTGCTATTTTTTTTCTGACACATTACCATGCCATTGTTTCTGTTTCCTTCGACTCCGAGTTTGCACAAACACGAAGAATATCTACCCGCTTCATCGAATATACGATGATGTTTTTTATTGCTGTCACCATTGTATTGAGCATCCGCCTGGTTGGAATCGTCATGCTCATGTCGCTGATTACCGTTCCTCAAATGACCGCTAACCTCTTCACTGTAAAATATTCCCGTATCATTTACCTTTCTTCTTTCATCAGTTTTGTAGGATGTATCGTTGGATTGTTTCTCTCCTATTACTTGAATGTACCGTCCGGCGCTTTCATTATTTTTGTCCTTATCCTCATTTTTTTCATTGCAAAAGCAATAAAATCAATCAACAAAAACCAAATTAAATAAATTTCAAAAGCAAAATATTCAATAAATATTGTACCTTTACAGAGAATTGAAAATGAAAGTTTTCAAAAACCAACAAAAAATACCCATGATTAAAAGAAGGAGGACAATTCTATGGCAAACATCATTAAAAAAACGGTTTTGGCAGGATTAGGGTTAATTTCATTAACCCGCGAAAAAGCCGAAGAATTTGCTAAAGAGCTTATTCAGCGTGGTGAGCTATCCGAAAACGAAAAAGCCAAATTTATAAAAGATATTTTGGATCAATCGGAAAAAACCAAAACAGAAATCGAACAAAAAATAGAAAAAACAGTTGAAACCATTCTTTCGAAAATGAATATCCCTTCACGAAAGGAATTTGAAGAATTAAAAAACAAAGTGGAAGAATTATCTCGTCAATTAAACAAGACGGAATAACAATTTTTTAGAAATCAATTGATGCCGGATTTTTATCCACAGGTAGGTTTGAGTTTTCGGAATAATCGAGAAAAAGTCAAACGAAGACGCCAAATCATTTCGGTTTTCATGAAATTTGGTGTGGATTATCTTTTCGATGTTTCACGTATCAATTTTATCAGAAAAATACGGAGCCGTCGGAAAGGTTATGAAAAATTATCCAACCCCGAAAAGCTCCGCATGGCTTTTGAAGAATTAGGCCCCACTTTTATCAAATTCGGTCAAATCTTAAGTACGCGACCCGACTTTATACCACCTGCATATATTCGCGAATTGGAAAAACTTCAAGACAAAGTTTTGCCTGTGGAGAGCTATCAAATGCAACAATGCATAGAGAAAGAACTTAACAAACCTATCAACGAATTATTTAAAGAATTCGATGAACAACCCGTTGCTTCTGCTTCTTTAAGCCAAGTATACAAAGCCGTATTACATAACGGAGAAATCGTAGCACTAAAAATTCAAAAACCCGGCATCCGAAACACCATTGAACTGGATCTTGCCATATTGGAAAATTTTGCCGATGTGTTGGAAAAACGATTTCATGAGGGTCCTTTCCAAAGTCCAAAAGCTGTTGTGGGGGAAATAAAAAGAGCACTCAGAAAAGAATTGGACTTCGTGAACGAAGCTCATAATTTCGATAAATTTAGAAACAATTTTAAAGAAGTCGACTATATCAAAGTACCCAAAGTCTATTGGGATCTGACTACCGAAAAATTGCTGACAATGGAATTTATCGAGGGGGTAAAAATTACCGAGATTACTCAAGACAAATACCGGCATTTGTTTGACCCTAAAAAAGTCGCCAATCGAGCAGCAGAAGCGCTTCTGAAACAAATTATGCTTGATGGATTTTTCCATGCGGATCCTCATCCTGCTAATCTTTTTATTCAGCCTCCGGCCACGATTGTTATGCTGGATGTGGGAATGACGGGGCATCTTGACGAAAAAACCATTATCATCATCGCCAAAATTTTACGTGCAGCCAGTAAAAAAGATTATAGCCGAATCATCAGAGGCATGAAGGAATTGGGATTGGTGCCACAAAAAATAGACAAAGCACTGCTTCGCCAAGATTTGGATGAATTGCTCGAACTCTACACCGATCGTCCTTTCAAAACCATTAGTCTAGCCAAGATGAACCAACATATCTTAGAAATCATGATGCGCCACCGCATAGCCATACCATCGAATATGGTGATGATGCTCAGGGCAATGTCCATTGCCGAATCTATAGGGAAACAACTGGAGCCCGATTTCGATATGTTTACTCTGGTAAATCCATTTGTCAGAAAAATATACATAAAACTTTATTCGCCCAAAAACTGGAAAGATCGTAGCATCAATGTGATGGATGAAAGCTTGGAGCTCATTGAATATTTACCCCACAATTTATCCGACCTTCTTAGAAAACTGAAAGAAGGACAGTTTGAAGTGAAACTCGAACATCACAAATTAGAAGATATTACCCGCGAAATTAAAGGATCGAGCAATCGAATTTCGGCAAGCCTGATTATTGCTGCTCTAATAGTGGGATCTTCTCTAATTCTGCAACAAAGAATAGGTCCATTAATCTCCAATATTTCCATTTTGGGAATTATTGGTTATATTCTTGCGGGCATTATGGGTCTGGGACTTATCTTTGCGATTTTAAGATCGAATCGAAAAAAATAAACTTTTTTCTCCTTAAATCGACATTTTTAAATAACCTTATTCCGAAAATACCGGTTTATCCATATAGGGCAGAAATAGAAATGTATAAATCAATTCTTTAATATATTGCATATCTCTCGATTTACCTGCTTGATCCGTTGCTCATCCATTTTGATCACTTCACGATCGTAAGTCATCAAGCCATTCACTTCAACTTCCACATCGGTGGTCTGAGTATAAACTGCTGCCGAGAGCCCCTGTTTGATAAGCTGCTTAAGCTGACGGGCATACTTTACATACTCATCTGTAACCTCTTTGGAACTGTTAAACTGAACGTATCCCCAGTTGCGATCAGGCTCCCACAAATGTCCACTCACTGCCCAACCGATTCCTCCGTATTCACCCAATACAGTAGCTCTTTGCGCGTCATATAAATACAAGTCGGGATGTGGATAATTATGCAGATCTAATATATCTCCCACCGGATAATGATTGCCTCCACTGGCAGGATTGATCAAACGAGAAGGATCATATTGTTTTGTCCATTCTGCAATTTCTTTGGTTTTAAATTGTCCCCAAGCCTCATTAAAAGGAACCCAAACACCTACACACGGATAGGAATACAGAAAATCGATGATTTCTTTCCATTCTTTACGAAAATTTTCCTCCGATTCGGGTGAACGTAGCCATTCCACACCATTGAAGTATTCGCGAGGTTGCCAGTACGGACCTCGGTCACCATTCGGCATATCCTGCCAAACGATCATCCCCAAGCGATCGCAATGCATATACCAGCGTGCCGGTTCAATCTTAACGTGTTTACGAATCATATTGAAACCAAAATCTTTGGTTTTCTGAATATCGAAACTCAATGCTTCATCAGTGGGAGCGGTATATAATCCATCGGGCCACCATCCTTGATCAAGGGGGCCGAATTGAAACAAATCTTTATTATTCAATTGTAGACGCACTATCCCCTTATCATCTCGTTTTATTGAATATTTACGCATGGCCGCATAACTGTTTACTTTGTCCTGCGGTTTATTGTCGCTCCACAACGTAATTTCCAAATCATAAAGAAATGGACTATCGGGTGACCACAGTTTAACCTGATCGGGCATCATAATTTCTACCGTCAAATGTCGAAGGCATTTGTCTTCCGATAGGAAGTATGGCATAATTCCACAAACCATTCAGGTTTTGCCATTCTGCACGCTCCATAATCGGGCGAGGATATTCCGGCAATACATTGTTTACATCGATTTGCGCCCCCCATCGGGTTTTAATCTTATCGTCTGCCGGTCGCCACTGCTGAGCATAAGTCGAAAAACTCATCAGAAAGCCAATAAATGCTAAAAATCTTACCTTATTCATTTTAATGCGAAAATTGAATTTATGTTTTGAAATTTTAAATTCGGCTTAAAAATAGTAAGGAAAAAACTGTAATACAAAAAAGAAGATATTAATTTAGGATTCGATACTTTATTCCTGTTACAATTTCTATTGAAATTTGAAATTCTCTAGATTTATCTTGCAAAAAACTTGAATATTGTATTTTATGCCTCTGTTAAAAACGAATATGAATGGATTGAAGTTATTGGTTTGCTTAAATAATCCGGAAATTCATCCAATAGGCAAAACAATAAAGGATAATGAAACGTTGTAATAAACAGATTTAAAGAAAAATCACTTTTGTTATTTTAACAACAAAGAAATATTTTAGCAACAAACATGGTAAGAAAAATTGTATTTGCCACCAACAACCGGCATAAACTAGATGAAATTCGAAAAATTACAGAAGGGAAAATAGAAATCCTTAGCCTGGACGACATTGGCTGCCACGACGAGATTGAGGAAACGGGCAACACATTCGAAGAAAATGCACTCATCAAAGCCCAATTCATAAAAAATAAATATGGTTACAATTGTTTTGCAGAAGATACCGGCTTAGAAGTGGAAGCCTTAGGAAATGCTCCCGGCGTTTACTCGGCTCGTTATGCCGGTGAGGCTTGCAGCGACGAAGACAACATCAACAAACTGCTCAATAATTTAACAGGTATCGAAAACCGAAAAGCACGTTTCCGTACAGTGATTGCTTTATTGATGAACGGCAAAGAATACTTTTTCGAAGGCGAAATAAAAGGACATATTATCAATGAAAAAAGAGGATCTGCCGGTTTCGGATACGATCCTGTATTCGTTCCCAAAGGTTACGATCAAACATTTGCCGAATTGGGAAAAGAAATTAAAAATCGCATCAGTCACCGTGCCATTGCAACACAAAAACTTGTGAATTTTCTTTTAACCGGAGTTTAAAAACAGGCGAAATCGAAGTACGGCCTGAAAAATCATTCCAAATGAGGAGCAAAATTTCGGCTCGGCTTAAAAACCGGGATTAGAAAACAATAAAAGGGAATAAGGCGTTATACAAAAATATACAAGGCAACAATTGTAGTTGGTGCTATAAAACAACTTATAGATATAAAACGTTAAACAAATAACATACAAGTTATTCAGACAATAATTTTATTAAACACAAATTTCTATGTCAACAATCATCCACACCGGCATCATTGGTTTCGGACTTTCCGGGAGAGTATTTCACGCACCGTTTATCGACGTGCTGGACGGTTTCGAACTTACCAAAATCAGTACGACGAATCCCGAAAGTATCCGTATCATTGAAGAACGTTACCCTGTTACAGCTGTTGTTCCCGACGGAAGAGGTATCATCGACGATCCGGAAATCGATCTAGTGATCGTTACTTCCCCCAACGAGTGGCACTTTCATTGGGCACGCGAAGCATTACTAGCAAGGAAACATGTCGTGGTAGAAAAACCGTTTACGGTCACTGTGGCCGAAGCCGACGAACTCATCGAAATTGCCAAACGACAAAACAAAATTCTGTCGGTCTATCATAATCGCCGTTTCACAAGCGACACCAAAACAGTAAGAAAACTACTCGCAAGCGGTCTGCTCGGAGAAGTGAAAGACTACGAGACGCATTTCGACCGTTACCGCCCCGATCCTCGCCCCAATGGTTACTGGCGCGAGGATCCCCGTCCCGGATCGGGCATTTTCTATGATCTCGGTTCGC
>CAYUIY010000015.1:0-31132 GCA_964444915.1 uncultured Dysgonomonadaceae bacterium | reverse complement strand
CTTTGAAGAGTTTTACCCAATTTTCGGCATCGTAGTTCGAAGCGGTAAAACCCTTCAATTGTTTCATGTAATCGTCGTAGGTGATATAGCCGTTGTGAAACGACCACGATTCGTCTATTCCGTTTACGGCATAGATACCGTAGTGGACGAAGATGCCCAATTTGGCGTCTTTGAATCCTTCCATTCTCTTGTCGGTGTTCTTCGGTTTTTCCTGTGAGAAAATAGAGAAGGAGAGAAGAAGCAAAAGCATAATAAGAAGATTGATTTTTCGCATCATTATATGTTTTTTTTATGGGTTAATCAAACCAAGCTGATGTTGGATTTTTATGAAATGTTTTATTTCGAAAAATGCACATATCCCCACATTTCGGGACGATGCATGTCTACAACTCCTTGAGGCGACCATACCCAGTTTTCTTCCGGTAAGATCTTGCCGGATATCGGATCTTTTTCTTTAACGTATTTGCCGTTTACAATTGTGGTATGCCATTCGACACGACTGAAATTAACTCTCCATTGATCTCCGACCGCCGGTTTCCTGTTGCCGTTCAATTCTGCAAGCACATCGAGCGGAAAAGCAATTTCGACATACCAGGCTTTGTCTGTGTCTGAAGGATCGTTGAGGGTGCCGTCGATGTACACTGCCGATTGAAGACCTTTGGCGTCGTAGCCATTGAGAGCGGGACCTCCTTCACGATAGGGTTTGACCAGCAATAAATCCCAAATGGTATTAAGGGCATTCATTTCGAATTCGTAGTATAAATGAGTGTCGCCATCGGGATCGATAAAAACTTCGAAATCGTTGTCATGAAAAATAACGGCATCCCGTTGGGTAATGGTACCTTGAATGTGAGGTTCTTCCAGACAGGCGGCTACGTAAAAATAGTGATCGTCCCAAAGCATTTTTACCCGTGTATCGTAAGTAGGTTTTGGAAAATCTTTTCCGCGAATATCTTGAAAAGAGGCTGTCCAAGGGGCTTTCTCCCAACATTCGTCATTTAAAATTCCATCGATTTGCGGTGCGGTTGTCGTGTAGTGACATTCATAATGCAACGGGATATCAGTGGGCGAAGACCTACCGGTAAAGCTGCTGCTCAGCAGATGGAACAATGTAATAAAAATCAACTTCATTTTTCTGTTATTGAATTATTCTACGATGATTTCATCTACAAATAGCCAGGAGGGTTTTCCTTCTCCGGGATGTCCTTTTGGACAAACACCAAAATTGCGTGCCGACACCCTGAGGTATCGGGCTGTAACGTTGTTTAGCTTGACAGTATATTCCAAAATTTGATCTTCAACATCGGTTTTTTCAATGGGACAATTGATTTTAGCCACCGAAATAAAATCTTTACCATTTTCTGATACCTCAAATTCCACATAGCGTGCGGGAAATATCCAATCTTTGCGTTTTTGCAATACACCTAATGTAAGCTTGCTGATTTCCATTTCTTTTTCTAAATCGATGGTTGCAACCATATCACTACCGTTGAAGCCATGCCAAAATTTTTGCACATTAAGTGTGCCTCGAATACCATCCGTGAGAGAATTGGGGCCATCTGCCATATAATAAGGACTTACGGGATATTTGTAGTTGACCTCTCTTCCAATGGCTTTGTGAATGGTGAATTGTTGGGAAGCCGGAACGATGCCCAAAATCTTACCGTTGACAACGGTATAGGCTTTCAATACACATGAAGAGGCGATAACAAGGGGTTCTTTATACTTATTACTTTTAAGGGTGGGCTCTGAACCGTCGAGCGTGTAAATAATTTCTCCGTCTATCCGTTCGGTGCTTAGACTCACCAATAGACGACCATTTTTAGCTATTGGCGTGATGTTGACTTTACTGTTGCCTTCATGATAAACAAATCCTTTTTGATCGAAAGTTCTGAAATGACGGTCCCGGAGGCGGAGATTGAAATCTACCCAATCCCTTTTGCCCGTAGGAGACCAAACTACTTCAGACAAAGCCAACATCCTGGGCAATATCATGTATTCTAATTTGTTGACCGATGAAATGTATTCAGCCCATACATTGGCTTGCGCTCCAAGGATATAGTGTGCTTCTTCTTGGGTTAGGGAAGGGGGAATGGGCTCGTATTCATACACATTTTTGAGTGTATTTATTCCACCCATAGCTACGGGTTCCCCTTCGGGACCCGACTGATAGTGATCAAAATAACAAGGCGACCCCGGAGCCATCACAACTTCGTGTTTCATTTTGGCTGCTTTTATTCCGCCGGCTTCTCCTCGCCAACTCATGACAGCGGCATCGGAGCTCAATCCCCCATCAAGAATCTCGTCCCAACCGATTAATTTTCTGCCATGTTGGGATAGAAACATCGATATTCTTTTCATCAGATAACCTTGAAGCTCATCTTCATTTCTCAATCCTTCTTCTTTGATTCGTTGTTGACAACGAGGACATTGCTCCCATTGCGCCTTGTTTACTTCATCTCCACCAACATGGATGTATTGTGAAGGAAACAATTCCAAGACTTCTTTCAATACGTTTTCGAGAAAAGTATAAACCTCTTCTTTTCCTAGGCAGTAAACGCTTTGAACATTTTTTGGATAGATGCCGCCGGTATTTACAAATTGCGGTTGTTCGGTGCAAGATAATTGAGGATAAGCTGCTAATGCGGCTACAGAATGGCTAGGCATTTCGATTTCCGGAACAATGGTGATGTTCCTTTTTTCGGCATACGCCACAATTTCTCTGATTTGTTGCTGGGTATAGAATCCTCCATAGGTGGCTTCTTCTCCGGGTTTTGCCGGAGGCCTTTCGTCCCATAATTTATCGAGATGATCAACTCGCCAAGCTCCTACTTTTGTAAGTTTGGGATATTTTTTTATTTCTATACGCCAACCCGGATCATCTGTCAAGTGCCAATGAAAAACGTTGAATTTATACGTGGCAAGTAAATCGATAAATTGTTTGATTGTTTCGGGAGAAAAAAAATGACGGCTTACATCAAGCATCATGCCCCGCCATTTGAATCTTGGATAATCTTCAATGTCTAAACCCGGAACTTTCAATAGAGCGTTCGTGCGGATGGGAGGTAGGGTTTGAAAGAGGGATTGTAATCCATAGAAAATTCCGTGATGTGTGTTTGCTTGAATTGTAATTGCCTGATGATTTACATGCAGTCGATATCCTTCAGTTCCCAATACATTGTCTTTTATCAAGGAAAAATGGATACGCTTTTGCGCTTTTGTATTTTGTAGAAGTTCGATGCCTGAAATCTCTTGGATATACGTTTCCAAAAAATTAGCCAATTCTTTCAAGTTTGTATCGTTCTTATCGTAGTCGATAGAAGTAGTTTCGTCTATTACAAAACTATCTGCTGTAAGTTCCATTTTTACAGGAACAGGGATGATGTTGACTTTATTTTGTGCACGACTTGGTGAGAACAGGAGAAAGGAGAGAATGGTTATACTGAAAAATATTTTATGCATATCTTTTTTCAAATTTGTTACGATTAGTCGCGATTGATGCGGTCTTTGTGAATTAATACGTCATCGACATAGATTTCTACAATATACCTTCCTTTTGGCAAATAACCGATATTGTATTCGAATGTGCCTGATTTGAAGTCGGTATATTCGTGTATTTCAACCGGGACTTCATCTGCGGTAAATTGTACGCGCAGTTTTTGGGGACTTTTAAGGAAAGCATCCAATTCCAATTTATCTCTTGTGCGTCGCGGATAAATGAAAAAGGCGTTTTGTGAAACAGTGGAATCCAACTTTGCTTCGGGAGTGGCTTTGAATGCCAGGAATTGCCCGTTTCCGCAATCACTGATAAAATGGTGCAGAATATTCCCTTCTGTATCGAGAAAACGCAAATAACCGTATCCTTGTTGAGGCTCTGCCCAAAATTCAAGTCCATCGCCTCCTTCGTCCGTCAATTCGAATTCATACAATCCCGGTTTCAGGTGTACGGTATCGGTATAGAGCATGGTGGGCTTGCATTGTTGCGGATTTCGTTGATATACCGTATCCTGCTTTTCGTTGATGATGAAGAGTCGGTTTTCTTCCGGCTTTTTGTTGGTTTTGTAAGCTACGACGAAATCCAACGGAAGTGTTTTGAGCGATTTGAAGGTAGAGGACATCCTATTATCGGCTGCCCATTGGTCTTTTTTGCCGTTTGGTTTTACCAATTCGACTTCAAAAACATTTTCTCCCTCGTTGAATTCGATGGGGCCGGGCAAAACAAGGGTGGTTTCTTCATAAAATCCCAAATGGCCTGTCCACTTGTACGATTTGTTTTTGAATCCTTTTGTGCCGTATTTGATTTCGACTTCTTTCAACGGTTCGCTCCCTACGTTCCTGAATCGGATTACCGGGCGGAAGACGGAAGGGTTACGCCTGCCGTAAAGTTGTTTGTTCGTTGGGGCCTCAATTTCTTCTATTGCCACATCGAAACGGCGATTGGGTTGTTTGTATTGAATGACATAGGCGGTTATGGCTTCTTTCCCGTCGACTTCTCCTATCGAATCCACATAGGGCATCATATCGATGTCGATGATGCTTTCTTTCGGATCGGCTTTTACCTCATAACAATCGGGGTTTTGCAAATCTCCCGGACACCAATGTCCTCGGTCGTAAACCCAAGTGCCGCCTTGTGGATAAAGCGGATTGCTGCCACAATCTTTCCAAAGGTCTCTTCTGTCGATGACTTTGCCGTTGAAAATTACTTCACGCCATCGGCTGCAAAATTCGCTGCAACCGTCAGGGGGGCCGAAGCCGTGTCCCGTGTGTTGAATCCGGATTCGTCCAAAAGCGGCATCATCTGCAAATGTGACGGGGATCGGCTTGAGGTAATTTTCGATGGGATCGTTTATATCTCCGTAAGGGAAAACTCCTTTGTAAAGTTCGGTAATGGAAATGGGATTGGCGATTGCGGGACCGGTAAGGATTTCGAAATTTACCGTTAGCGACCAACCCAGTTTGTCGGGTTCGTAGCCGGAGTGAACGTATTCGATTTCCACACTGTCGCGGAGCAACGATGCAAAGTCGGTGACATCTACTTCCCACGTAAAACTCCAGTCGTTGGTAAAACTGCTTCCGTAGGGTGTGATTAAGCGACTTAGTTCGATATCGTGGGTTGTGCCTGCTTTGCCGCCTGTGCGACGCAAATAAATAAAATCAAGGTAGTCCCAGTGAGCAATGGCTGCAGAGTCGGGGTGTCCTAAGGTGACTTGCATTTTGATTCTGCGAACATCCTCTTTGGTGCCCGGGAAAACTCCCCACCCGAAAAACGACTTTTTGCCTTCTTGCATGTTGGTGTTTATGAATACACGCTTATGGGTGGTGACATTTATGATGTTTTGTGCCGGCAATTTGTGTACAAATAGAACCGATATCAGAAGGATGCATAGTAGACTTAATCTTTTCATTATTAAAATATAATTTGTTTTTTTAGTTTGTTCGAAACCTTTATGCTGTGCAAACTTAAAGAATTTTTTTCTTTTCTCAACCAATTCATCATTTATTCTTAAGGCTATCGGCTTATTTCGCAAATCATGATTATCTTTGTTTTCTAAAAAGGGAATCATGGACGAAAAACAATATTTTCTCGGCATGACGCTTGCCGAAATAAAAGAAGCGGTGAAGGAATTGGATTTACCTCAATTTACTGCTTCACAAATTGCCGATTGGGTGTATGTGAAGCGTGTGACAGATATCGATGAAATGACCAATATTTCTCTGAAAAACAGAGAAATTCTGAAAAACCGGTTTGAAATTGGTAGAGTAAAGCCGATTGATATACAGACTTCTAAGGATGGCACAAAGAAAATGCTGTTTGAAACTCACCACAATAACAAATTCGTTGAAGCGGTAACGATTCCCGAAAACGATCGGCTCACACTGTGCGTTTCTTCGCAAATCGGATGCAAGATGAACTGCGAATTTTGTCTGACAGGGAGAATGGGATTTAGTGGCAATCTTTCTACAAACGAGATACTTAATCAGGTATATTCTGTTCCGGACGCCGAAAATTTATCCAATATCGTTTTTATGGGGATGGGGGAGCCGCTCGACAACTACGATAATGTAATGAAAGCTATTGAGATACTGACGGCCGATTATGCATTGGCATGGAGCCCAAAACGCATTACGCTTTCAACTATCGGAATATTACCCAAGCTCAAACGTTTTCTTGAGGAAAGCAATTGTCATCTTGCCATTAGTCTTCATAGTCCGTTGTCGGAGCAACGACAATTGCTCATGCCGGCAGAAAAAGCTTATCCGATTGAGCAGATCGTCGATTTGCTTCACAACTACGATTGGACGCATCAACGCCGCTTGTCGTTTGAATATATTATGTTTGCAGGTGTGAACGATTCGTCTGTTTACGCGCGTCGTCTTGTGAAACTTCTTTCGGGGTTGAACTGCCGGATCAACCTCATCCGTTTCCATGCTTTTCCCGACAGTGCTTTGCAGCCTTCCGACGAAGAGACCATGATAAAATTTCGCGACTATCTTACCTCCAAAGGGTTTATCTGTACCATTCGTGCTTCGCGTGGCGAAGACATCTTTGCAGCGTGTGGCATGTTATCGACCATGAACAGACAAAAGACAAAAAAGGGTGAGAAATGATAAACAAAATCATGCCGTGTTTGTTTTAAAGTTAGTTTAAAATAGAAAAAGAAGATAATTATCCTAAAAATATCAGATATTATGAAACATGTTACTTTCTTTATTTCCATTGTTGCCCTGTCGTCAGTGCTTTTATCTTGCAAAAAGTCAACTCGTTTTTTAAGCGCTTCTTCTATGGCCAATGAAGTGGTTGTAGTAATGGACGAGGATGCGTGGGAAAATGGCGAGGCAGGACGCGCTGTGTATGACTTGTTGAATTCACCTATACCGGCACTCCCTCAACCGGAACCTCATTTTAAGATATTGCAGGTGACGCCACAGAATTTCAGTACCACCTTTAAGATGGCGAGGAATATTGTTATTCCGGAAATTTCGAATGTTTATTCTACTCCGAAGGTTACAGCAGAGATAGATAAATATGCTTACGGACAAGTGATTTTGACGATTAAAGCTCCGGATACTCTTTCGTTCGTTAATTATGTCGAGGAAAAGAAACAAAGCATTCTCGATTATTTGGTAACCAAAGAACTGGAACGGACGGCAGAGTGGCTCAAGGAGGAATCGGGAACCCCGCAGAAAAGTATAAGAGAAAAGTTCGGTATCAGTATCCATTATCCGCCGGGATTAACTCGTGTTACCGAAGATAAGGATTTTTATTGGGCTACCAACGATGCAGCTAGGGGGCGTCAGGATATTGTCATTTATCAATTCCCTTACGTGACGGAAAAAGTGTTTGAAAAAGACTCGTTGATTGCTATCAGGGATAGTATATTGGGAGAACACATTAAAGGCTCTTTGGATGCACAAATGACTACTTCCAAAAAATACGATCCTCTTTATAGGAGAATAGTGATTGACAGTATTTTCCGAGCCGAAATACGCGGATTATGGGAGATGACTACCGATATGATGGGTGGGCCGTTTGTGGCGCAAGCATTTGTGAATCCTTATACCAACAAGGTGATCGTAGTGGATGTTTTTGTGTATGCTCCCGAAGGTAAAAAACGTAACTTGCTGCGTAGTTTGGAAGCTTCGTTTTATACAATTAGTATTATTAATCCAAATGAGCAGAGTAAAGAGAAAAAATAAAAGTAATCGTAATAACAATTTAAAGAGAAGAAATATAATTTGAATAAATATTTAAATAAATAAATGTCGAAAAGAGTTAGAGTAGGTATTACACATGGTGATCTGAATGGTATTGGATATGAAATAATATTTAAAGCATTTTCCGATAACCGATTGTTGGATATTTTTACGCCGGTTATTTATGGATCGGCAAGAGCGGCTTCGTATTACAGAAAGGTGCTTAACTGCAAGCCGTTGCCTTTCAATTTTATTGACAAAGCCGAAGAGTGTAAAGAGGAGAAGATAAACTTTGTTAATTGTATAAGAGAAGAGGTAAAGATTGACATGGGGATACCTACCGAAGTTTCGGGCGAAGCCGCTTTTCGCGCTCTTGATTGTGCTGTTAATGACTTGGAAGCAAATAAGATCGATGTATTGGTAACATTGCCTATTTGCAAGGATACTATTCAAAGCGAAGATTTTCATTTTCCCGGGCATACCGAATTTTTGCAAGAGCGTTTTGCGAAAAAAGGCGAACAGGCACTCATGATCATGGTGTCCGAATTTTTGCGTGTGGCACTCGTGACTACGCATATGCCGCTTTCTGAGGTGCCGAAAAGTATCTCGAAAGAGCTGATTGAGGAGAAAATAAAAATATTGAACAATTCGTTGAAACGCGATTTTAGAGTTGAAAATCCGCGAATCGCTGTGTTGAGTCTGAATCCTCATGCGGGTGAGAACGGATTGTTGGGTAATGAAGAGCAGGAAATTATTCTCCCTGCAATTGAGGAAATGCAGAAAAAAGATAACATCCTTTGTTCGGGTCCATTTGCTTCAGATGGGTTTTTCGGAACAGGACGATTTCGGGATTTTGATGCTGTTTTAGCTATGTATCACGATCAGGGACTTATTCCATTTAAGACCATTGCGATGGAATCGGGTGTTAATTTTACTGCGGGATTGCCTGTGGTTCGTACTTCACCCGATCATGGAACAGCTTATGATATTGTGGGGAAAAATCAGGCTTCAATCGATTCGTTTCTTCAGGCTATTTATACGGCAATCGATATTTTCAATAATCGTAAAACGTACGACGAAGCACATGCGAATCCATTAGAAAAAATGTTTTTTGATCGCGGGAAAGACGATGAAAAGTTGGATTTGACAAAGGAAGAAGAGATGGATTAAGGTAATTTTTCCCGCAAAGGTTTTCATACTTTTTTTTGTAAAATGGTTATAAACCAAATCACGGGGTAGGTTGTGAAGTCTACCCCGTGATTATTTTTGAAGGACCTATTTTGAAGTTTAATTGTTTTCGGGTCTTAGTTTCCTAACTACTGCGCCTGTCTGCCACATTTCGCTTTCGCGTAAGGCTTTCAGTTCTTCTTCGAGTTTTTCGCGATAATCGGGTTGCGAGTTGGAATCGATGGAACGTTGAGCTTCGTTTCCGCTGGCCACCTCGTTGTATAATTTTTCAAAAACGGGTTTTACGGCATCGTGGAATGGCCCCATCCAATCCAATGCACCTCGTTGAGCAGTAGTGGAGCAGTTTGCATACATCCAATCCATCCCTCGTTCGGCAACTAACGGCATGAGCGATTGAGTAAGTTCTTCAACCGTTTCGTTGAAGGCTTCGGATGGTGTGTGTCCATGCTCGCGAAGGGTTTCGTATTGAGCCAAGAATAAGCCCTGAATAGCGCCCATCAATGTGCCTCGCTCACCGGTAAGATCAGAGTATACTTCGCGCTCGAAGGTGGTTTCGAACAAATATCCCGAACCGATACCGATACCCAAAGCGATTACTCTGTCGTAAGCTTTACCGGTAGCGTCTTGAAAGATGGCATAGCTGGAATTGAGTCCTCTTCCTTCGAGAAACATTTTCCGCAAACTTGTTCCCGATCCTTTTGGTGCAACCATGATAACATCTACCTCAGGTGGGGGAACAATGCCTGTTCGGTCTTTATAAGTAATTCCAAAACCATGCGAAAAATAGAGCGCTTTGCCCGGAGTGAGGTGTTTCTTTATCGTTGGCCAAACTTCAATTTGAGCTGCATCGGAAAGCAGATATTCAATAATTGTACCTCTTTTTGCAGCTTCTTCGATTTCGAAAAGCGTTTTTCCGGGAACCCAGCCATCTGCTATGGCTTTGTCCCATGATTTACTGTTTTTTCGTTGTCCAACGATAACGTTGAACCCGTTGTCGCGCAAGTTGAGCGATTGTCCGGGTCCCTGCACGCCATAACCAATGACGGCGATTACTTCGTCTTTTAATACTTCCTTAGCTTTACTTAAAGGAAATTCGTCGCGGGTAACTACATTTTCTTCTACCCCGCCAAAATTCATTACTGCCATATTTTTAAATTTTAGGGTTTATGAGTGATTATTTTTTATTTTTTCTTCTTTCTCTTCTAATTTTTCAAGCATATCGCTTAGTCGTTCTACACGCGATTTGGTGATAGCGATACGCCCCGAACGAACAAATTGCAATACACCAATGCTTTCCGACAACTCATCGAAAAGTGCTTGTGTATCTTCGTAGTGACCTGTTTTTTGAATCACCGTTGAATGTTCGTTTATGTCCAAAATAAGCGCATTGTGTTTGCGCACCAAATCTTCTACCTGAGTAGTTGCTAATAATTTTTCTGTTTCTATTTTATATAGAGCAATTTCCTGATGAACCAAATCGTCGTTGGTGTTATAATAAGCTTTTAGAATATCCACCCGTTTGTCGATTTGATTAACCAGCTTTTTCATCACCTCTTCAGATTCGGCAAAGGTAGTGATAGTAAACTTATGGATTCCCTTTATTGCCGATGGCGATACAGAGAGTGTTTCGATATTTAATTGCCGACGGGTAAAGATAGTAGCAATTTGGTTGAGAACACCCACTTTATTTTCGGAAAAAATGGTGATGGTATATAATGTTTTTTCTTGCATGATCGTATTTATTTAGAAATAAAACGTTGTCTAACTCCCTTTTCCGTTTTTTTCGCCAAGTAGGATATTGGTGATGTTCCCTCCGGCGGGAATCATTGGATACACCATTCCTTTGGTTTCCACTTTTACTTCCAGCAGATAGGGTCCCTTGTGATTCAGCATTTCGGAAATGGCATCGTCCAATTCTTCTCGTTGAGTTACCTTTCTGCCTTTTATACCGTATGCTTCGGCAATTTTAACAAAGTCGGGATTTTTCATGTGGGTTTCGGAATAACGTTCGTCATAGAACAATTCCTGCCACTGACGTACCATTCCCAAGTAGTTGTTGTTTAAAAGAATAATCTTTACATCGACACCGTATTCCATAATTGTGCCCAGCTCTTGGATGGTCATCTGAAAACCGCCATCGCCAACGAAAACACAGACCGTTCGGTCGGGAGCGCCATATTTTGCGCCAATTCCTGCCGGCAAGCCAAACCCCATTGTACCCAATCCTCCCGAGGTGACCAAGCTCCGTGGGCGGGAAAATTTGAAATAGCGTGCTCCCATCATCTGATTCTGCCCTACGTCTGTAACGCAAATGGCGTCATTTCCGGTTGCTTCGCTCACTTTGTTGATGACTTCGCCCATTTTTATTTCTCCCGATTCAGGATGGAGTTCGTCTTTAATTACCCTTTCGTATTCTTGTTCTTTGTAAGGTTTGAATTCTTCTATCCAGTCTTTATGGCTGTTTTCTTTCAGCAATCGGGCAACTTGTGGTAAAGTTTCCTTGACGTCTCCGATGACTTTCACGTCTACTTTGATGTTTTTGTCGATTTCGGCCGGGTCAATATCGAAATGAATAATTTTGGCCTGTTTGGCGTAAGTTTGGGGATTACCGGTTACGCGGTCGTCAAAGCGCATGCCGATGGCAATGAGAACATCGCATTCGTTGGTTTTCATATTAGGACCAATATTTCCGTGCATGCCGAGCATTCCCTGATTTAGTGGATGGGAAGAGGGGATGGCCGAAAGTCCGAGAACGGTTGATGCAAATGGAATATCGCCTTTTTCTAGAAATTCCTTCAGTTCGTTCTCGGCATTTCCCAAGATAACGCCATGCCCCACCAATGCAAAAGGTTTTTTTGCCTGGTTGATGAGCTCCGCAGCTTTTTTGATGCTTTCCTCATCGATATCGGGAGTGGGTTGATAGCTGCGGATAAAGGTGGTTTTTTGATACGTGTAGGGCGTTTTGTTGTTTTGGGCATCTTTGGCAATATCCAATACCACCGGTCCCGGACGGCCGTTTGCCGCGATATAAAAAGCCCGGGAGACTGCCCATGCGATATCTTCGGCACGTCGAACTTGATAAGCCCATTTAGTGATGGGTTGGGTTATACCGATTACATCGGCTTCTTGAAAAGCATCGGTACCCAATAGGGAAGAAGCCACTTGGCCGGTGATTACTACCAACGGTATACTGTCCATCATGGCATCGGTAATGCCGGTAATGGTATTTGTTGCACCGGGTCCCGAAGTAACCAACACAACGCCCACTTTTTTGGAGGCGCGTGCGTAACCTTCGGCTGCATGAACAGCTCCTTGTTCGTGGCGGACAAGAATATGTTTGATTTCGTTTTTATGATCGTATAACGCATCAAAAATAGGAATAGCGGCGCCGCCCGGATAGCCGAAAATGGTATCTACACCTTCGTTTATCAGCGAACGTATCAGTGCCTCACTTCCAGTTATAATCGGTATGTGCGATTTTTCCTCCATATGACTACTCTCCGAATTATATTTTTTATTCTTCTATTATTCTGATTGCGCCTTTATCGGCTGAGCTCACCAGCGATGCATAGGCTTTTAATGCTTTTGAGACTTTCCTGTTGCGAATCGGTTTAAAGGCCTCATTCCCCTTGGCTTCTTCTGCTTTCCTCCTTTTTGTCAACTCCTCATCGGATATTTTCAGGTTGATGGTGCGGTTGGGGATGTCGATTTCGATGATATCGCCGTTCTTTACCAGTCCAATGTTTCCGCCGGCTGCAGCTTCGGGAGAGATATGTCCGATGGATAACCCCGATGTTCCACCCGAAAATCGCCCATCGGTAATCAGCGCGCATGCTTTTCCCAGGTGTTTCGATTTGATGTAGGATGTAGGGTAGAGCATTTCCTGCATACCGGGGCCGCCTTTGGGGCCTTCGTAGATGATGACCACAACGTCTCCTGCTTGAACAGTGCCGTTGAGGATACCTTCACTTGCTTCTTCTTGCGAATGAAATACTTTTGCAGTTCCACTGAATTTCCAGATACTTTCATCAACTCCGGCAGTTTTTACAACACAACCATCTTCTGCGATGTTGCCTTTCAATACGGCCAGACCGCCGTCTTTGGTGTAAGCGTGAGCAATAGCGCGGATGCAGCCTTCTGCTCTGTCGGTATCTAATGCCTCGAATCTGCAATTTTGCGATCCCATCACCAAATTAAACCGATTTGCCGGTGCGGAGGTATAGATATCAACGGCTTCCGGATCGGGGTTTTCAACAGTGATGTCGTATTTTTTTATGGCTTCGGCAAGTGGGAGGCCATCAACTCGATGCACGGTGGTATCTACCAGCTTGCTTTTTGCAAGTTCGTTCATGATTCCCAAAATACCGCCTGCACGATTGACATCTTGAATGTGGTATTTTTTTGTATTGGGTGCTACTTTGCAAATGCAAGGAACTTGGCGCGACAGGGCATCAATATCGTCAAGCGTGAAATCGACCTGCGCCTCATTGGCTATGGCCAGCAAATGTAGGATGGTGTTGGTGGAACCTCCCATTGCAATATCCAGTGTCATGGCGTTGAGAAAAGCTTCGCGTGTGGCAATATTGCGAGGTAAAACACGTTCATCACCTTCGAAATAATAACGCAGGGCATTTTCCACGATTTGTTTGGCTGCCTTTTTGAACAGGGCGATGCGGTTGACGTGGGTAGCAACCACGGTTCCGTTTCCGGGTAGTGCCAGCCCGATAGCCTCGTTGAGGCAGTTCATGGAGTTTGCCGTAAACATTCCCGAGCAGGACCCGCAGGTAGGACATGCCAATTCTTCCAATTGACGGATGCGTTCGTCGGGAACAGCGTCGTCTGCCGATTCAATCATGGCGTCGATCAAGTCGACCTGTTCGTTGCCGATTTTTCCGGCTTCCATTGGTCCTCCCGACACAAAAATGGCAGGGATGTTCAAACGCATGGCTGCCATGAGCATCCCCGGCGTTATCTTGTCGCAGTTGCTGATGCAAATCATGGCATCGGCTTTATGGGCATTGATCATGTATTCCACCGAATCGGCGATAAGGTCGCGCGAAGGCAGCGAGTAAAGCATTCCGTCGTGCCCCATTGCAATGCCATCGTCAATGGCGATGGTATTGAACTCTGCTGCGAAACAACCTTGTTTTTCAATTTCTTGTTTGACGAGTTGCCCAATTTCGTGTAGATGCACATGACCCGGCACAAACTGTGTAAAGGAATTTACGATAGCAATAATGGGCTTGCCCATGTGTTCCGGCTTCATGCCATTGGCGCGCCACAAGGCACGCGCACCGGCCATCCGTCGCCCCGAAGTGCTGGTGAAACTTCGTAACGGTATTTTATACTCCCCGTAAGGATGATTTTTATTCTCTTTTTTGTCCATATGCGTATATTCGTTTACGTTTTCCCCTTGTAAAGAAAACAAGAGGGAAGAAACGATTATTTGTTGTTGATATAGTTTACTATCCAAGCGCCCACTTCGGATAGTTTGTAAGCTTTACCACCTTCTGCAATATCTTCGGTAACTACTCCGGCTTCCAGACTTGCATTCACTGCTTCGCGGATCAATGCGCCTTCTTCCATCAGGTTGAAGCCATATTCGAACATGAGTGCAGCCGAGAGAATCATTGCAAGAGGATTGGCAATGTCTTTTCCTGCAGCCTGAGGATATGAGCCGTGGATGGGTTCAAAAAGTGAGGTGTGCAGTCCGATGGATGCCGAGGGCAATAAGCCGAGCGAACCGGTAATAACCGATGCTTCGTCGGTAAGAATGTCGCCAAAAAGATTTTCCGTTACCAATATATCGAAACTCTTCGGCCATTGAATAATGCGCATGGCGGCATTATCCACAAAAAGAAAATCGGTTTCGATGTCGGCATATTGCGGAGCAATCTCTTGTGCAATCTGTCTCCAAAGACGGGAAGTGGCAAGCACGTTGGCTTTATCTACCACGGTTACTTTTTTCTTGCGTTGCCCTGCAAATTTATAGGCCAGCCGGAGAATACGTTCAATTTCTTCGCGGGTATAAATGCAGGTGTCATAGGCTGTATTGCCGTCTTCGCTTCGTCCTTGTGGGCGACCGAAATATAGCCCCCCGGTCAGTTCGCGAATACACATAAAATCGGCACCTTCGACAAGTTCTGCGCGAAGGGGCGATTTATGAATCAGTGAGGGAAAGGTAGTTACCGGTCGGATATTAGCATAAAGCCCCAATTGTTTTCTCATTCTGAGTAGTCCTTGTTCGGGACGTACTTTGGCATTGGGGTCGTCGTCGTATTTAGGGGAACCGAGGGCTCCGAAAAGCACGGCATCGGACTCCATGCAGAGTTGATGCGTTTCAGCAGGGTAGGGATCACCTGTTTGATCGATGGCGCAAGCACCAACGATTCCTGTTCGATAAGATAATTCGTGACCAAATTTTTTACATATTGCTTTGCTAACTTCCAGCGCCTGATTCATGATCTCAGGACCTATCCCGTCACCGGGCAATACAGCTATGTTTAGTTTCATTGTTATATTTTTTTGATTTGTATTTATTTCTTTTCAACTATTCTCAATATCGTGTAAAATTTTTATGGCAATTGCATTGGTTTGAAGGTCGGGATGTTTCCGCTTTCGATCATATTGAGCATTTTCATTGTTGCTTTAATGGCGGCTGCTGTTTGATCGACATCCAGACCGCGGGTTTTAAATATTTTACCCTCAAATCGCCACGTAATGATGGTTTGGACGTACGCATTGGTTTTTCCGCCGGGTGGTATCACTACCATGTAATCGATCAGGTCGGGAATGGGTTTATTCAAACTCCGGTAAATTTTGTACATCGCTTTTGAAAAAGCATGATATTGTCCGTCGCCTGCGGCTGTTTGCTCATATACCTCTCCTTTTATTGCTATTTTTACGGTTGCCGTCGGACGAAGTTCGTTTGTCAATGTAAGTGAATAGTTCAATATTTGGATATCCTGATTTTCGGTTCCGTTTTTCAGAACATCGGAGATGATATAAGGAAGCTCATCGGGAGTGATGATTTCTTTTTTATCCCCCAATTCAATAATACGCTCTGTTACTTTTTTGGTTGCTTCTTCGTCCAAATCGATGCCTAATGCTTCGAGGTTTTTCATTATATTGGCTTTCCCCGAAGTTTTGCCAAGTGCATATTCACGAGAACGGCCAAATCGTTCGGGTAGGAGATCGTTAAAATAAAGATTGTTCTTCTTGTCGCCATCGGCATGAATACCTGCCACCTGAGTAAAGACATTGTCGCCAATGACCGGTTTGTTTGCCGGTATACGGATGCCGGAATAACTTTCCACAATTTTACTTACTTGATAGATATTTTTTTCCCTTACATTGGTTTTCATTTTCAACTGATCTTCGATAACAGCTACCACACTCGATAAAGGTGCGTTTCCTGCTCTCTCTCCCAAACCGTTTATCGTTACATGAATCCCTTTTATACCTGCTTTTACAGCTTGAAAAACATTGGCGACAGCTAAATCGTAATCGTTGTGAGCGTGAAAATCGAAATGTAAATCGGGATAACGATTGATCATTTTGCTGCAAAAATCAGCCGTTTCGTCCGGAGTAAGAATACCCAGTGTATCGGGGAGCATGAACCGACGGATGGGCAAATCTTTCAAGTTATCCATTATCAGATAAACGTATTCTTCGGAATGGCGCATGCCGTTTGACCAATCTTCCAGATACAGGTTCACATCCAATTCTTTCTGGTGAGCATAGAGAATCACTTGCTTGATATCATCCAAATGTTGTTCGGGCGTTTTCCTGAGTTGTTCTTGGCAGTGACGGAGCGAACCTTTGCAAAGCAGATTTATTACTCGACAGCCTGTGCTGATGATCCAATCAACAGAAGCAGTACCATCAATAAATCCCAGTACTTCGACTTTGTCGATATAACCGCGATTTTTTGCCCATTGCGCAACTTTTCGTACCGATTTGAATTCTCCTTCCGAAACCCGTGCCGAACCTACTTCTATTCTGTCTACCCTGAGTTCTTCGAGCAACAGTCGGGCAATGCTGACTTTTTCTTGTACAGCAAACGATACGCCCGATGTTTGTTCTCCATCGCGCAGGGTGGTGTCCATTATTTCGATTTTTCGTTTTTCCATTGACGATAAATAGACAATAGTTTTAATTTAATATTGAAAAACGCGATTTTTTTCGTAAGCTTCTATCTTGTCTTTGTTGGAAAGAAGAAAATCGATATCGTCCAGACCTTTCAGCAAGCATTCTTTTTTGTATGCATTGATCTCGAACGTTTCGGTTTTCCCGTTTTCGTTGTTTGTAATGGTTTGTTTTTCCAGATTGACGGTGATAGTTGCTTTCGGATTTTTATTTACGCATTCAAATAGATCGTTCAAAAATTCTTCGCTTACTACTACCGGAAGGATGCCGTTATTGAGTGCGTTGTTTTTGAAAATATCGGCGAAAAAACTCGATACAATTACGCGAAATCCGTATCCTGCAAGTGCCCATGCAGCATGTTCGCGGCTGGAACCGCTGCCGAAATTTTTTCCGGCAACTAAAATCTGACCCGTATATGTGGAATTATTTAGGACAAAATCGGGATTGGGATTGCCCGATTTGTCATATCGCCAGTCGGAAAACAAATAGTCGCCGAAACCTTCACGAGTTGTTGCTTTTAAGAAACGTGCCGGAATGATTTGATCGGTATCCACATTCTCTATCGGAAGTGGAATATATGTTGATGTGAGTGTTTGAAATTTTTCCATTGTAAAATTCTTCTCGTTAGTAATTATTTTGTAGGATCGGTAATTTTTCCTGTTACGGCTGCTGCAGCTGTCACAAGCGGGCCTGCCAAAATGGTGCGTGCACCGGGACCTTGACGTCCTTCAAAGTTTCGGTTCGATGTGGAAACAGCATACTTGCCGGCAGGTATTTTGTCGTCGTTCATTGCCAGACAAGCTGAACAGCCGGGTTGACGTAATTCGAAGCCGGCTTCTTCTAAAATCTTGTCTAGTCCTTCTGCTTCGATTTGTTTGCGAACTTGCCAACTGCCGGGAACCAGCCATGCGGTAATGTTATCGGCCTTCTTTTTTCCTTTTACATAGTTTGCAAACATTCGGAAATCTTCAATGCGCCCGTTAGTACAGCTTCCCAAAAATACATAATCTACCGGTTTACCTTCTAATTTTTCTCCGGGTTTGAACCCCATGTAGGCTAAAGCTTTCTCAAAAGAAATTCTGCTCGCGGTATCGCTGTGTTGGAGTGCGGGAATTTTTTCGTCAATGGGAATAGCCATACCCGGATTGGTACCGTAAGTAATCATGGGTTTTATTTGTGAAGCATCGAATACCACTTCTTTATCGAAAACCGCGTCTTCATCGGTTTTCAGCGTTTTCCAATAAGCTACGGCTTCGTTCCATTTTTTTCCTTTGGGTGCAAATTCGCGACCTTTAAGGTAGGTGAAAGTAGTTTCATCCGGTGCAACCATGCCGCCGCGGGCTCCCATTTCGATGCTTAAGTTGCACAAGGTCATGCGCCCCTCCATAGAAAGATTTTCAACGGCTTCGCCGGCATATTCCACAAAATAGCCTGTTGCGCCGCCGGTAGTCAATTGCGAAATCATGTATAATGCCATGTCTTTAGCGGTAACCCCTTCGTTTAATTTCCCTTGGAAAGTGATGCGCATGGTCTTGGGGCGTGTTTGCAAAATGCATTGTGAAGCCAACACCATTTCCACCTCGCTGGTGCCGATTCCGAATGCAATAGCACCGAAAGCGCCGTGGGTTGATGTGTGGCTGTCGCCACAGACAATGGTCATTCCCGGCAGTGTGTATCCGTTTTCGGGACCGATAACATGAACAATACCGTTCTTTGGATGGCCTAAACCGTAATAAGTGAGTCCGAATTCCCGAGCATTGTTCGCCAATGTGTCTACCTGAAAACGCGACACTTCATCGCGAATCGGTTTGTCTTGGTCCATCGTAGGTATGTTGTGATCGGCCGTTAAAATGGTTTGTTCCGGTCGAAAAACTTTTAATCCTCTTGCACGCAAACCTGCGAAAGCTTGTGGACTGGTCACTTCGTGACAATAATGACGGTCGATGTATAATTGTGTAGGGCCGTCTTTTACTTCCGTTACAATATGGGCATCCCAAATTTTATCGAATAATGTTTTCATTTATATTTTATTGTATTACAAATTTGTTTACTGCATCAATAAATGCTTCTGCAGAAGCAGCGACAATATCGGTGTTGGCCGAGAAACCGTAGTGGATCATGCCTTCGTGTTCTACCTGCATATGTACCTTTCCGGTATCGTCGCTACCACGGCTTATGGCTTGGATAAGAAATTCTTTGATGGTCATTTCGCGACGGATAATGTTTTTTATTGCACGAATAGCTGCATCCACGGGCCCGTTTCCGGTAGCAGTGGCTTCAAAATGTTCGCCGGCAATATTTAATCCGATGCTGGCAACATTGCGTACGCCTATTCCGCAAAGCACTTGCAGGTAATCTATTTTTATGCGATGCAGTTTCGAATCTTTTCCTACCAGCATCAAAATGTCATCATCGGTTACACTTTTCTTTTTATCGGCCAATTCGAGGAATTTTTGATATACTTTATCGAGTGCATCCGATTCGAGCTTCACACCCAGAACTTCCAATCTGTTTCTCAATGCTGCTCGTCCGCTACGTGCCGTTAATACAATTGAATTGCTGTCGATTCCAACATCTTGCGGATTGATGATTTCGTAAGTTTCTACGTTTTTCAATACACCATCTTGGTGAATACCCGATGAATGTGCAAAAGCATTGCGTCCTACAATGGCTTTGTTGGGTTGGACGGGCATGTTCATCAAATTAGATACCAAGCGGCTGGTGGCATAAATTTTCTCGGTGTTGATGTTGGTATAAAAGCCACGTTCCGGGTGACTTTTAAGAGCCATTACCACTTCTTCCAGCGGTGTATTCCCGGCCCTTTCACCTACACCATTAATGGTGACTTCGATCTGTCGTGCTCCGTTTAAGATTCCTGAAATGGTATTAGCTGTTGCCATGCCTAGATCTTGATGGCAGTGGGTGGAAAGAATGGCATTTTTCATATCCACATGATCGATCAGGTATTTGATTTTGGCTCCATATTCATCGGGAAAACAATAGCCTGTAGTATCGGGTATATTTACCACTGTGGCTCCGGCATCGATAACTGCTTGCACTACGCGGGCAAGGTATTCGTTTTCGGTGCGGCCTGCATCTTCGGCATAAAATTCAACATCATCCACAAAATTCCGCGCATATTTTACGGCTTTGACTGCTCGTTCAAGAATTTCTTCCCGATTGGAATTGAATTTATATTTGATGTGTGGATCCGATGTGCCGATTCCTGTGTGTATTCGTTTGCGTTTTGCATATTTTAGTGCTTCGGCTGCCACTTCGATATCTTTCTCGACAGCACGGGTGAGTGCACATATTACAGGCCATGTAACTGCTTTGGAAATTTCCACGACAGAATTGAAATCTCCGGGACTCGATACCGGAAAGCCGGCTTCTATGACGTCTACTCCTAATTCTTCCAAAGCTCGGGCTACTTCTATTTTTTCTATCGTATTCAATTGGCAGCCGGGAACCTGTTCCCCGTCGCGTAATGTTGTGTCAAAAACATATATCCTTTCCATGTTTACTTCGAGTTATCGTTTTATTGTTGTTTCTTTATAAGAAAAAACCTTTCTCACTTGGTGAGAAAGGTTATCCATATTTTTCTTTCACTCGTATGAAGTATCCTAATACCTATCTCACCTCCCGGTAGTTGCCTACTAGAAGAATGGAAATGACTAGAATATGGATACTATTATTGATCATACGTTGAAAATAAATTTTCTCTTTTATTTACTTTGCAAAGTAAATGTAAAAAAATTAAACTGCAAAATATTTTTCGTTTTTGTTGAGAAAAATAGTTACTTTTTCTTTTATATGCCGAAATCGTCAAACATGAGCATTTCGGGTGGCACACCCAAATCGTCAAGCATGCGTTTTACCGCATTTGCCATCGGCCCGGGTCCGCACATATAATATTCAATTTCTTCGGGTTCTTCGTGAAATTTCAGGTAGGTATCGTAAATCACCTGATGAACGAATCCCGGTGTGTATTTTACTCCTGCAGCATCGGCTTCGGGATCAGGACGATCAAGAGCCAAATGGAATGAAAAGTTAGGAAATTCTTTTTCTAATTCCCAAAAATCTTCCAGATAGAATGCCTCGTTCAATGCTCTTGCTCCATAAAAGTACGACATTTTGCGGTCGGTTGTACGTAACGTTTTCGTCATGTGCATAATTTGAGAACGCAATGGAGCCATACCTGCACCTCCTCCAATCCACATCATTTCGCGTTTACTATCGTAAATCGGATGAAACTCGCCATAAGGCCCTGAGATTTTTACTTTGTCGCCCGGTTTTAGTGTAAAGATATAGGACGAGGCGATACCCGGTTTTACCTTCATCCATTTCCCGGTTTTTTTGTCGATAGGAGGGGTAGCGATCCGAACATTCAGCATGATAATATCGCCTTCGGCAGGATAGTTGGCCATAGAGTAGGCACGAACAATTTCCTCATCGTTTTTCACCGATAGGCTCCACATGTCGAGTCTATCCCATTCGGGTTTATATTTCTCGTCGATAATCATATCCGAGAATCGGATGGTATCGTATGGCGGGATCCGGATTTGGCAATACGATCCGGGTTCAAAATCCAATCTTTCGTCTGCCGGTAATACTACTTTAAGTTCTTTGATAAACGAAGCCACATTGTGGTTGGATACAACCTCGCATTCCCACTCCTTGATCCCGAATATGGATTCGGGAACGATGATGGATAAATTTTCCTTTACTTTTACCTGACAACCTAATCTCCAGTGTTCCAGTTGTTCTTTGCGGGTGAAATGTCCTTTTTCAGTTGGAAGAATTTCGCCCCCACCTTCTATTACCCTGCAGCGACATTGTCCGCATGTTCCGCCTCCGCCGCATGCAGAAGGAAGAAATATGTCCTGCATCTGTAATGCGTTCAGAAGGGTAACCCCTAAAGGAGCTGTTATTTTTTCTTTGTTGTTTATTGTAATTTCTACATTGCCCGAAGGCATCAGCTTCGCTTTGGCAAGTAATATAATTATTACGAGAATAAGAATGATCAATAAAAAAACTACTACACTCGTTATAATTGTTAATCCTCCCGCACTCAATAACACACTCATATTTATGTAATTAAATTTGTTTAAAAATTTTTCTTTTTGTTTTTATACGATTAAATATTGATTCCCGAAAAACTCATGAAACCAATGGCCATCAGAGATGTAATAATAAAGGTGATTCCTAATCCTCTTAAAGGTTTTGGAACATTGGAATATTCCAACTTTTCGCGGATTGCTGCCATACCTACAATGGCCATCATCCAACCGATACCGGATCCAAAAGCATAAGCGGTTGCCATGCCTAAATTAGGGAATTCACGTTGTTGCATAAACAATGAACCACCAAGAATGGCGCAGTTAACGGCAATCAATGGTAAAAATATACCCAATGAGTTGTAAAGTGCCGGAGAGAACCGTTCAATTACCATTTCTACCAATTGAGTAAAAGAGGCGATTACGGCAATGAAGATGATCAGACTGAAAACACTGAGATCAACGTCTGCAAATTCTTCACCGAGCCATGACAGTGCTCCGGGTTTCAAAATATAATTTTCAAGCAAATAATTTATCGGCAACGTCAGCACGAGAACAAAAGTGACTGCAATTCCCAACCCCACTGCCGTTTTTACGTTTTTCGATACAGCCAAAAACGAACACATACCCAAAAAGTATGCGAAAATCATGTTGTCGACAAATATCGATTTTACAATCAGACTAATAGTATCCATATTGATATATTGACTTTTGTTGTGTTAGCAATTTATTAATTTGTTGTTTCCTGCAAGTCTTTGTTTTTAGCGCGATGTATCCAGATAATGCAGGCAATAAGCAGCAATGCCATAGGCGGAAGAATCATTAATCCGTTATCCAAATAACCGGCATCGTAAAGCGATTGAGGAATTACTCTATATCCCATTAGGGTTCCCGAACCGAGTAATTCTCTGAAAAATCCCAATACTACCAAAATCCAGCCGTAGCCCAGTCCGTTTCCGATACCGTCGAGAAACGAAGCCCACGGTCCGTTACCCAAGGCAAATGCTTCGAGACGCCCCATCAGAATGCAGTTAGTGACGATTAATCCCACAAAAACCGATAATTGTTTATTGACATCGTAAGCATATGCTTTTAGTACTTCGCTGACGATGGTTACCAACGAAGCCACAACCACCAGTTGTACGATAATGCGAATACGGTTCGGAATGGTTTTACGCAAGAGGGAGATGATCATGTTTCCAAAAGCCGTCACAATGGTTACGGCGATAGCCATTACGATTGCCGGTTCAAGCTTGGATGTGACGGCCAATGCCGAACAGATACCCAATACTTGAACAATAATGGGGTTATTTTTATTTAGCGGACCCAATAGTACCGCTTTTGTTTTGCTTGATAATGCCATTTTTTCTTCCTGTTTTAATTGTTATTTGCTCTCACTTTGGTGAGCAGCATTCAACTTGAGTAAAAAGTTTTTGTATTCCCCAATGCTATTCAAAAGCATTGCGTTTACACCTTTACTGGTGATGGTACCTCCTGAAATTCCATCAACGTAATCTTGCCCTTCGACCGCTTGTCCGGCTTTTACTACCGCAATCGATTTGAATTCTCCATCTTTTATCAGTTCTTTTCCTTCAAACTGTTTTCTAAAAGTTGGATTTACGATTTCGGCACCCAACCCCGGTGTTTCACCGGCATGACTGAAATCCACACCATATACCGTGCTTCCATCTTCATCGATGGCAATGTACCCCCAGATGGGTCCCCACAATCCTTTGCCCGCCATCGGGATAACGTATTTTTTAATCCCGTCTATTTCGGCTTCAAAAACCGGCAGCCCTTTGCTTTTATCTTTTGCAATATCTGTAGTAAAAGCCGGGTCGGTTGTTTTTGTGCCTTCGCTACCTTCTATTTTTGATCCATCCGGATGAATTAGGTAGGCATTTTTAATTAATTCGTTATATTTTGCTTCAGCTTCATTGGGCTTAGCATCGATGCGCAGTGCTCGGAGAATCTGTTGCATTTTGTCGATTTCGACATTTTTTGTTTGTTTTTCGCTTAGTGCTTGATGGGTAAAGGCTAAGCCGATGGCAACTATGATCACCATTATTGATGCATACAGAATCGTATAACCGTTGTTTTCAGTATTCATAATTTTATTTTTTATTTCCTTCTTTTTTAGCTTCGACTCTCTTTAAACGACGTTTGATATTGGCATCAACCACGTAAAAATCAATCAGCGGAGCAAAAGCATTCATCAACAGTATGGCCAGCATCATTCCTTCAGGATATCCCGGATTGAAAATCCGAATGGTTATTGCAAGCAGTCCGATTAAAAAGCCATGTATCCACTTTCCTTTTTCCGTTCTTGCCGAAGTGACCGGATCGGTGGCCATGAATACGGCACCAAAAGCAAATCCACCCAGCAGAAAATGATAGTGGGCGGGCATTTCCATAATCGGATTGGCGGCAAACAAATTAACGATGGAAATTGTAAACAATCCGCCGAGAAACACGGAAAGCATGGTTTTCCAACTCCCAACTCCGGTGGAAATGAGCAGAATTGCGCCCAACAAAATAGCGAAAGTAGATACTTCGCCTACCGATCCCGGAATGAACCCCCAGAACATATCGCTCAGCGTAAGCGGTTGTCCTGTTACTCCGGTAAATCCAAATGAAGCAAAGTGAGGAGCGTCGGTAATAGCCAATTGCCCTAATGGCGTGGCTCCCGAAAAACCGTCTACGGTTTGGGCAATTCCATTCACCATTTCAGGACGACCCATTCCCAGAGCGCTGCCGGTACGTACAAAAACCCGATCTCCCGACATCATGGAAGGGTAGGCAAAAAACAGAAATGCACGTGCAATTAGTGCAACGTTAAAGATGTTGTAACCTGTACCTCCAAACACCTCTTTTGCAAAAATAACGGCAAAAGCGGTTGCTACAGCAATCATCCATAGAGGGGTATCGACAGGCAAAATCATGGGTATAAGAAGTCCTGTGACCAGAAATCCTTCGGCAATTTCTTCGCCTTTCATTTGAGCTGCCGTAAATTCAATACCCAATCCTACCACATAGGAAACCACTATTTGGGGCAGTACGGCCAGGAATCCGTAAAAGAAACGGGTCCAAAAACCCACTTCTTGTCCGATGGCCATGTAATGCTGAAGTCCTACGTTGTACATGCCGAAAAGCAATGCAGGTATCAGTGCGACTACTACAATGATCATTGTTCGTTTTGAGTCGCGTGAATCGTGAATATGTACACCCGATTTCGAAGTGGTATTGGGTACAAAAAGAAAAGTTTCAAAACCATCGAACACGGAATGTAGCCAATGGTATTTCCCACCTTCTTCGAAAAGGGGCCTTATTTTATCGAAATAATTTTTTAATGCTTTCAATGTATTGTATTTTTAGATGTTACACATTTATATCATCATCATTCCATTTCTTTACGAAGCATATCGAGTCCTGTACGGACGATTTTTTGAAGTTCCAGTTTTGATGTGTCCACAAATTCGCACAGCGCAAAATCTTCAGGAGCAACTTCGTAAATACCCAAATTTTCCATTTTCTCGATATTGAATGCGATGGTGGCTTTAATCAACTGTTCGGGAAAAATATCCATCGGGAATACTCTGTCGTATTCGTTCGACATGATAATGGCACGTTGGCCTCCCTTGATGCGTGCATCCAGTCGATATTTTTTATGGGGATTCCTTT
This sequence comes from uncultured Dysgonomonadaceae bacterium, assembly GCA_964444915.1. Taxonomy (GTDB): domain Bacteria; phylum Bacteroidota; class Bacteroidia; order Bacteroidales; family Dysgonomonadaceae; genus Anaerorudis. Next base: position 5,363 of record CAYUIY010000015.1, on the reverse strand, counting down.
TGAGTTGAGGATAAGTACAACTTGCACTGTAACGGTTGGGTGATAACGATGCCCATCCGAGTGGTTCAATTACTTCTATCCCTTCGGGAATAACCGTGATTTGCGAATGATATGCCCTTAACACGCCGTTTTCTTCAATTTTTGTACCCGTAAGAGGGTTACCGCTAATGTAGCGCAAAGTAATCCCTTCGGTAACGTTGTTTTGAAAAATGGACTTCAATTCCGTACCAATGAGCATTTTATAATATCCTGTTTGTTTTACTTCGGAACCGGTAAGAGCAACAATTCGGGTTAAATCTACCACACCTTTATTAAAAAGTCTACCGATTATTGCTACGTCCAATGCATTTAACGTCCAAACCGTTTCACCTCGGTTGACCGGCGCGAGGTGATTGATATGTACGCCCACGTTTCCGGCAGGGTGGGGTCCCTCAAACTCGGTAATGATAACGTTTTTTGCATCACGCAGGCCTTTGTTTGTTGTTTTCGGACTGATGGAAAGATATACCTTTCCTGTCGTAAGTTTGGTTAATGCATTCAGGCCGGTTTGAAGATCCGCTTCTTGTCCTTCAAGTAGGAGATCGTAAGAAGGAGCGAGCGGGGCCGTGTCAAAACCCGTTACGAAAATATCGCGCGGAGCTTTGTCCGGATTAGCGATAACATCATACGGACGTTGCTTGATCAAGAACCAGATGCCGGCATCCAGAATCGATTTTTTTACTTCTTCCGGTGATAAAGAAGCAACATTTTTCTTTCCGAAATCCTCGTACTGAATTTCCTTATCGGCTTGTACGGTGAAATTGAGAATCCTGCGTTTTTCTCCTCGTTCAATGGCAGTAACCACTCCGCTTACGGGTGAAGCAAACAACATATCAGGATGTCGTTTCTCATAAAACAAGGCGGACCCTGCTTTTACCCGATCATTCACTTTTACGGCTACTTTGGGAGTGATGCCGTGAAAATCTTCAGGACAGACTTTTACAAATTCACTCGTGACCGTACCACGAAACACTTCATCGGGTTCACCCAACAAAGGAATTTGTAAGCCTTTCTTAATTATTATTCGATCAGCCATATATTAAAAAATAAATAACCCTATTATTTTTTGATTAACCTATTACCAATCAATCAATTTATTATAAACGAAGCTTTTTTGTGTCAATAAATTTACTGATTAAAGTGCAAAGGTATACTTTTTTCTCTCGACAAAAGAAAAAATTCAGAGAAATTACAGAAAAAAATCTTTATTTGTTAGGTCTCTTGTTTTATTTTCTCTTGGAAAGTGGATTTTTGTATCTTAGTGGCAAATTTATCCATCTTAATCGATAATTTAAAAAATATATGACAACACGCAGAAATTTCATTAAGAAAAGTGGTATGGGACTCGCCGCTTTAGCAGTAAAACCATCGTGGGCAACCTCTTCTTTATTCGAAACCTCTCAGCAACGAGTGTATACTTCGAAACGTCCGGATCCACAGAATCGTAAATTTACATCCGATGCAGTGGAACAAACGATTACGAGAGTAAAATCGAAAATCAACGATCCCAAATTGCGATGGATGTTCGAAAACTGTTTCCCGAATACGTTGGATACTACGGTGAATTTTGGCATAAGAAACGGCAAACCGGATACATTTGTGATTACAGGTGATATTGATGCCATGTGGTTGCGCGATTCTTCGGCTCAGGTTTGGCCTTATCTTCCGTTAACGAAACAGGATGCCCATCTTCGTGAGATGATAGCCGGTGTAATTAATCGGCAAACGCAGTGCATTTTGATCGACCCTTATGCGAATGCATTCAATTTCGAACCCAGACCCGATGGGGAGTGGATGAGCGATAAAACCGATATGAAACCCATGCTGCATGAACGCAAGTGGGAGATCGATTCACTGTGTTATCCCATTCGCTTGGCATATAATTATTGGAAGACGACCGGTGATGCATCGGTTTTCGATGCCGATTGGAAAAATGCAATGGCTTTGGTTGTAAAGACATTTAAAGAGCAGCAACGTAAAGACGGTCTGGGACCTTACCGTTTTTTGCGTGTAACCGACAGAGCGCTCGATACGGTACCCAATGACGGCTATGGACATCCGGTAAATCCTGTGGGGCTCATATTTTCTGCATTCCGCCCTTCCGATGATGCGACCACATTCGGATTTCTTGTTCCTTCCAATATGTTTGCCATTGTATCGTTGCGTCAATTGGCAGAGATTTCGAGAAAAGTAACTCGCGATAATGCTTTTGCCGAAGAATGCTGCACTTTGGCCGATGAGGTAGAAACAGCCATAAAAAAATATGCCATCGTAGAACATCCCCATTATGGGAAAGTCTATGCTTTTGAGGTGGATGGTTTCGGGAATGCGTATTTTATGGACGATGCCAACGTGCCGAGCCTTTTAGGAATGCCTTATCTGAACACTATCGATAGAAATGACCCCATTTATCAGAATACACGCAAACTGGTATTGAGCAAGAATAATCCCTATTTTTTCAAAGGGAAAGCAGCAGAAGGAATTGGTGGTCCTCACATTGGATACGACATGATTTGGCCGATGAGCATCATTATGCGCGCACAAACCAGCAACGATGACAATGAAATCGCTTATTGTCTTAAAATGCTTCGCAATACGGATGCGGATACCGGATTCATGCACGAATCTTTTCATAAAGATGATCCTTCCAAATTCACGCGCAGTTGGTTTGCGTGGGCAAATACGCTGTTTGGCGAATTGATTGTGAAGCTGGAAAAAGAAGGGAAAATCAATTTGTTGAATTCGTTTTAATAGAATATAGAATAAGGTAATGATGAGAACATTTCGTTTTTTTCTGACACTCGTTTTGAGTTGCAGTATGGCCGGAAATGCAGTGGCTCAAATGGAATTGGAGCCGGTAGATTATGTGAATATTTTGGTAGGCACCCAGTCGAAATTCGAATTATCCAACGGTAACACCTATCCCGCCGTTGCTCTCCCTTGGGGCATGAACTTCTGGACGCCCCAAACGGGTAAAATGGGAGACGGCTGGCAATATCGATACGATGCCGATAAAATCCGGGGTTTTAAGCAAACTCATCAACCTAGTCCGTGGATTAACGATTACGGCCAGTTTTCCATTATGCCGATGACCGGGAAACCGGAGTTTGATCAGGATAAACGTGCCAGTTGGTTTTCGCATAAGGCCGAGATTGCGAAGCCCTATTACTACAGTGTTTATTTGGCCGACTACGATATCACAACAGAAATAACCCCTTCCGATAGAGCGGCAATTTTTCGTTTCACGTTTCCCGAAACGGACAAGGCATATGTGTTGATCGATGCTTTCGATAAGGGATCGGCTGTGGAAATTTTGCCCGGAAAAAATGCCGTGATAGGCTATACTACACGCAATAGTGGTGGGGTTCCCGATAATTTCAAAAATTATTTTGTTATCGTATTCGATAAACCGTTTGTGTATCAAAGCACGGTTAAAAACGGAGTAATTCAAGAAAATGCGACTCAATGTGAGGCTGATCATGCAGCGGCTTTTATTGGCTTTTCTACCCAAAAACGCGGCGAGAAAGTGGTGGCTCATGTGGCTTCTTCGTTTATCAGCTACGAGCAAGCTTGGCAGAATTTGAAAGAAGTATTGGGAAAAGATTTCGAAACCGTAAAGATGGAAGGGAGGAAAGCATGGAACGAGGTATTGGGCAAGATAGAGATAGAAGGCGGCAATCTTGATCAGAAACGTACGTTTTATTCGGCGCTGTATCGTTCCACCCTTTTTCCGCGCAAACTTTATGAAAAAGACGCAACGGGGAAAATTATCCATTACAGTCCATATAATGGTCAAGTACTTCCCGGCTATATGTATACCGATACCGGTTTTTGGGATACATTCCGTGCGTTGTTTCCCTTGTTGAATCTGGTGTATCCTTCGGTAAACAGGGAAATTCAGGAAGGATTGGCCAATACATACAAAGAAAGTGGATTTTTGCCCGAATGGGCAAGTCCGGGTCATCGGGGATGCATGGTGGGCAATAATTCGGCTTCGGTGGTTGCCGATGCTTATCTGAAAGGGCTTCGCGGATACGATATCGAAACGCTTTACGAGGCAGTGTTGCATGGTGCCAATAGTGTTCACCCCAAGGTTTCTTCGACCGGACGTTTGGGTTACGAATACTACAACCGATTGGGCTATGTGCCGTACGATGTGGGTATCAACGAAAGTGCTGCTCGCACATTGGAGTATGCGTATGACGACTGGACAATCTATCAACTTGCCAAAGCATTGAATCGTCCTCAAAAAGAAATCGATCTTTATGCCAAACGGTGCCAAAACTACCGCAATCTCTATTCTCCGGAATACAAGCTCATGAGGGGTAGAAATGAAGATGGTACATTTCAATCGCCTTTCAGTCCCTTCAAGTGGGGAGATGCTTTCACCGAGGGCAACAGTTGGCATTATACGTGGTCTGTTTTTCACGATCCACAAGGGTTGATCGATTTGATGGGTGGCCAAAAAGAGTTCGTGACAATGCTGGATTCCGTATTTATCATGCCGCCTGTTTTCGATGCGAGTTATTATGGGGGTGTGATTCACGAAATTCGCGAAATGCAGGTCATGAACATGGGTCAGTATGCTCACGGGAATCAGCCGATACAACACATGATTTATCTGTATAATTATGCCGGCGAGCCCTGGAAGGCTCAATATTGGGTACGTGAAGTGATGGATCGGCTTTACACGCCTGCTCCTGATGGCTACTGCGGTGATGAGGATAACGGGCAAACCTCTGCATGGTATGTATTTTCCGCGATGGGATTTTATCCCGTTTGTCCGGGAAGCAACGAGTATGTCATTGGTTCTCCTTTGTTCAATACAATAAACATTAAGCTGGAGAATGGAAATGTCATTACCATTCATGCTGCAGATAATGAGGCTTCGAAACGCTATATAGCAGATATCAAGCTGAATGGGAAATCGTATTCAAAAAATTATTTTACTCATGACGATCTGACAAAGGGAGCGCAAATTGAAATGACGATGTCCGACAAGCCCCATCGCGCACGAGGCGTTCATCCCGCTGATTTTCCTTATTCCTTTTCGAATGAAAAGAGGTAGTTTCCAAATAAAATGTATCCGAGATAAAAAGGAGGCTGCATCAACATAACGAATAAGCCTCGGGGAATCCAATAATTAAATAGTTGAATAGTTGAAATGGGTCTCCCATAGAAGATAGGAGTACAAATAAAAAGAGGGTGAAATCACGTAGAGATGCACCCTCTTTTTGTGTGCCGTGCATGGTAAATAACTTGGTGGTGTAAGTCCACTATGGAGGTTTATAGTCGCCAACCATTAGCCAAGGGCAAGGGTGTCC